>NZ_JBQCDF010000183.1:0-10235 GCF_051961495.1 Cytophaga sp.
GAAGATTCTCCATCAATAGTATATCTGTAAGGAGGTTGACCACCATAGACACCTGAAAGTAACAGCTGAACACTACCTGTATTTCCGTTGCGGCAGGAAGCTTCCGTATGTACGCTGAATAGAATTTCAGGACAAGGAACTGTTGCGTCTTCTTTTTTTGTATTCTTCTCATTGGCTTGTTGTGGGTCAGATACCTGATGCACTACAACTACAGACGTATCCTTACCATGAACGGGTCTCTGAACCTGTGATGAGGCTGAAGTAATTAAAGCAGTAGTATCATGTACTGCCGGTATTTCTGAAACACGGAAATCTTTTTCCTTTTGTTTGGGTGAATCTGTTTTTGCCTCTTGTATGCTCTTTGTCTGTTCTACAGTTCGCGTAGCAGTAACATCAGGTATCTTACTTACCGCTTTATCTTTCTTGAATGGATCAACCCATAAATAACACAACAGCCCGGTAAAAAGTATACTGAATACTATAAAATTAATTTCTCCCCACGGCAATTGTTTTTTTACAGTAATGTCCTTTCCAACCTGCTTACGGATATCAGAAAGTCCTTTCTCCAGAATCAGCTGATGTATTAATTTCTGAAGTTCTACTTCTTTACTGAAAGAAGCATCTGCTTCCATGTCAGCTTCAAACGCCTGCTTGTCTTTCTCAGACAAGTGACCATTTAAATAAGCGTCGATACGTTCATATAGATTATCTGGTGCATTCATGACCGTAACATGTTTATCAGTTCTTCATTGCCTTTCAATAATTCAGTAAGACGTTGGCGACATTTATAATTTTTCGATTTAACCACATCCTGATTAGCATAACCCAGTTTCTCTGCAATTTCTTTCATAGTATAATGTTGAAAAATGGCCATCTTTAATATTTTCATACAAGCCTCTCCTACCTTACCCAGCAATTTATCCATCTGGGTTTCTTTTTCCCGCAGCAGCAAATCTTCGAAAATATCTTCTGCAAGATCTTCTTTATCTTCTATTGTAATGCGTAAATTTTTGCTGGCATAACGACTTAAATGGTTCAGGTATAAATTCCGCGATACCGAATATAGAAAACCGTCAATATTAATCATTTCTTCCAGCCTGCCGGTCTTTACACGGCGGTAAAAAATTACCACAGCATCCTGAAATATATCTTTCACATCATCTTCAGTACCACTGTTCCGCAGAATATAATTGCGTATCTTAGGCAACGTTGATTTATAGATCATTGCCAGGGCTTCGTTATCCTTGCCTTGCTGAATTAAATTAAGTATGATGATATCTTTTTCATTCATATAATATATACCCATTTCCTACGAAAGA
This sequence comes from Cytophaga sp., assembly GCF_051961495.1. Lineage (NCBI taxonomy): Bacteria > Pseudomonadati > Bacteroidota > Cytophagia > Cytophagales > Cytophagaceae > Cytophaga > Cytophaga sp. The sequence goes on from NZ_JBQCDF010000183.1 coordinate 1,320, forward strand.
AGTAACCACTTATGTATTATTATTGTGAAAAACTAATCTTTTTTCTTTCAAAGAATACGTATAATACTTAAATGTAAATATATTGCGTTTGTGTTCAGTACCATCAAAAAATACTTTTTTTCCTTTTTCCTGTTCTCTCAGGCTGGATACCTATTTTCTCAGACAACGCTTCAATACCCCATTTCCTTCTCACAATTTTTTAACCAATACTCCATTATCAACCCTGCTGCTACCGCTGCGGATGCAAAATTTACGATCCGCTCCGGCGAACAGGTACACAGCGGTTATTTCAGCCGTGTACGTAACTTTTATGCTTCCGGTGAATATTCATTTAAAAAAGATCTTAAACTCGCGCGAAATGCATTAGGTCTCTCATTTATGAATAATGTTGAAGGCAGTATATTATCTTTTAACCGGGCATATTTACAATATGCCTATCACTTACCTCTTTCAGAACAACTGACTGTGTCGGCCGGTGCTGCACTGGGTTTTGTGAACTTCCATGCAGACCAGACAAGCACATCCGGCAGTGTTTCTTCCTTTGCTCCAGATGCAGGTATCGGGTTAATGCTATCTTCCAAACAACACCGGATCGGTATTTCATCCGGTCAGATTTTTAACAAATCCATACTCGTGGTAACAGAACAAATACCTATAAACCGCTTTTACCGCTTCTATTATTCTGACCGTTTTTTTATTTCGCCTGCAGTTAGTTTTTTACCTGCAGTATTATATACGCTTAAGAAAGAAGGCAGCAATATCGACCTGAATGCTTCGTTCCTGATCCGCGATCTTGTTGCAGTCGGTGCAAGCTATAGATATAAGCTGGGCACTTCCTATTTTTTCGGTTTTAAAGACTTTACTTTTATGAAAGGTAAAACGAATTGTATGTTTTCATATAATGCTCCCTGGCCATCAGCTGTTTTAGGCAATGTGCAATCCTTTGAGATCACATTATCTTATTCTTTGGAATAAAATCATTATTACTAAAGAATAAGACATATATTGATTAAACACATTATTAAATAATAAAGTAACCTCAAGAGAGAAAAAACTATAGAATGTTTTGATACAATCTCTTTGAGTCTTTAACTGTGAGGTGCTTCTCCGATAAGTATCGGAAGAACCGCAACCATAGCACCATATCATTGCAAGATGACAGAGATATAAACTGCAATTGTTTCACTCCAACAAATTGCAATTCGAAATTTTAATCAAGCTATCAAGATCATAAACAAAAATAGCTTCCTGAATTTCTTTAAGAAATACCAAAGTCGAGGTGGCAACTTGCGACCTTGGAGCCACGCGATAATCGGACTCAATCATTTTAAATAAAAAAAAGACTCAAATCTCTTTGAGTCTTTAAATGTCGGGGTGGCAAGATTCGAACTTGCGACCTCCTGGTCCCAAACCAGGCGCGATGACCGGACTACGCTACACCCCGAACACAAAACAACACTAAACGAACAAGACAAAAAAAGGAACGAAGCAAATCGTTCCTTTACTATCTGTGATCCCGTTGTGATTCGAACACAAGACCTACTGCTTAGAAGGCAGTTGCTCTATCCAGCTGAGCTACGGGATCAATACTTTTATTTATAAACCTGTATAAGGCCTTCAATTAAATGAAAAAAGTTTCAAGTAAACCTGAAACTTTTTATAAAGTAAATGTCGGGGTGGCAAGATTCGAACTTGCGACCTCCTGGTCCCAAACCAGGCGCGATGACCGGACTACGCTACACCCCGAACTAAGGATCTCTCCTTAAACTTTTAAAGAACGTTAAGCTTCGCTTTTACTTTTGCGGAGAAGTCGCTGTAAGGCTGAAATCTCTTTCTGTGGAGAGGGAGGGATTCGAACCCTCGGTACGCTTTAACACGTACGGCAGTTTAGCAAACGGCTACTTTCGGCCTCTCAGTCACCTCTCCTTAAAAGTTTCACAAAGGTAATATTTTGTTTCTAATAAACCATAGCATGATGCAAAAGATTTCCACAAATATTTATTTTTTGAATTGTAAAAGGCAATTTGTAGCTTGGAAACTGTATAAAATTATGCATTTCTACTCCCATATCTCCTGGTTTATTTACACTTCCGTAGGCATATTCCTGCTGGTAAATATTATCTTTTTTTTCAGGATCGGGCGCATTGCAAAAAAAATCCGTTCCTCACTCCGCGGAAAAGTATATATCAAATTTGCAATGAGATGCTTAGCAATGGCCAGCATCTTAATTGCACTCCTTGGACCATCTTTTGGAAAAAGTAAAAGTGAAGTCTCCATCCGTTCAAAAAACATTCTGTTTGTTCTGGATGTTTCTTTATCCATGAATGCGCGCGATGTATCGCCCAGCCGACTTGAAAAAGCTCATACCATTATTACTAATATTGTAAACCAGAATCCAACCTGTCAATTTGGATTAATTGCCTTTGCTTCAGGAGCTTCATTACAATGTCCGCTCACCTTCGACAGCGAAACGTTCCTGGTATTTACACAAACAGCAACCTCTTCCCTTTTTGATAATACCGGTACCAATACATACGATGCACTGCGCCTCTCTAACAATTACCTGAGTAATTATAAAAAAGAAGGCAATACCAAACCCAACATTGTGGTACTCCTTACCGACGGCGAAGGCATTACAGACGAAGCCACTTCCGTAAGTACCGATGCCTTTACGACGTTCAATATTGTAGGTATAGGAACAGAACTGGGAAGCCGTATCCCTTATCAGAAATCATATAAGAAAGATCAGAATGGCGAAGATGTCTTTTCTATGCTGCAAAAAGAATCACTGGCTGGTTTAACTTCCAACACGCTTGCCAAATATTTTGAGGTAAGCGACAAAAAAAATAACGAACCCGCGTTGTATTCCAGCATTCGAAATTATAAAGGTGATAGTGAAGGAATTGTAAAGATTGAAACAGCAGGAAATAAGTACCACTATTTTTTAATTATCGCCTTAACGTTGATTATATTGGATGTATTGATAACTATTAAAACAATCACAATTTAATGTTAAAGTTTTTGCTCTTTCTTCATGTATTCTCCAATCCATGGTTTTATTTTAATAAGATCCAGGAATCGAATTCATTGAAGCTGAAAGCAGAACAAGCATACAGAACACATTTTTATTCCGAAGCGATCAACTATTACCAAAAACTGATTACTACCTACGAACCGGATTCTGATCCGCTTAAACTTAATCTTGCGCATTCTTACTACAAGGCTCAGAATTATGGAGAGGCTGCAAAAATCTATACCGAGCTTTCATTAGGATCAGAACTCTCCATACGCTCTACTGCACTCTGCCAGCTTGGCCTGATCCAGCATCGCAATAAGCGTTACAAGCTCGCGATGTTTTATTTCAAAGAAGCTATTCGTGTCAATCCCGAAAATAAAACAGCCGCTTTTAATTATGAATTCCTGAAGATTACCGTTCAGAAAAATCAATCCGAAGGCGGCGGAAAAGGCAAGGATTCCAATGGCAACGGGCAGAATCAGAACCCAGACAAAAGTAATCAGACCGAAAATAAATTCGATGCGGAAGGCACCGGCGAATCTTCCATCTACTTCGGAATGCTTTATGAACAGAAACGCTTAAGTAAACAACGGGCTGAAAAAATATTGCAATACATTCAGGAACAGGAAATGCAGTACTATAACCAAATCAAAAAACACGTTCCGAAAGATACACGCAAACCAGATTGGTGATAGTAATTATGAATTATGAATTATAAATGAGTCATAATTTATAACTGATTCTACCACGTAATTCGTAATTCGTAATTCATAACTCATAATTTATAATTCATAATTAAATGAACATATACATCGTTGCTGCCAGCCGCACACCTATCGGAAGTTTAGCCGGCTCTCTATCCTCCTTAAGCGCATCACAATTAGGCGCAGCTGCCATTAATGGCTGTCTGCAGAATCTCGATCTGCCTAAAGAAGCCATACAACATGTATACATGGGCAATGTATTAAATGCAGGCATGGGCCAGGCACCAGCGAGACAGGCAGCAAAGTTTGCCGGACTTCCAGATAGCACTGAAGCAACAACCGTGAACAAAGTTTGTGCTTCAGGTTTAAAAGCTATACACATTGGTATACAACAACTTTTATGCGGTGATGCAGACGTAGTATTAGCCGGGGGCATGGAAAGCATGTCGAATGTACCTTATTACCTGGATAAAGCGAGACAAGGATACAAGCTGGGCCACGGCCAGCTAACCGATGGCATCATCAAAGATGGCCTCTGGGATGTTTACCACGATTGCCACATGGGCAATGCAGCTGAGAACACAGCAAAAGAATTAAACATCAGTCGTGAACAACAGGATGTTTATGCTATTGAATCCTATAAACGTTCTGCGAACGCCTGGGAAAAGGGATTATTCAAAAATGAAATCGCTCCTGTAAGCGTAACAGGCAAGCCCGGACAAACAACCATTGTAGATACAGACGAAGAATTTTCCAAAGTTAATTTCGATAAGATTCCACAACTGAAACCTGTATTTGACAAGACAGGTACGGTAACGGCTGCCAATGCTTCATCCATCAACGATGGCGCTGCAGCAGTACTCTTAATGACTGAGGAGGCTGTAGCAAAATACAAGGTTAAACCACTGGCACGGATTGTTTCCTATGCTGACGCAGCACAGGCGCCGCTATGGTTTACGACAGCACCGGTATTGTCTGTGAACAAAGCGCTGGAGAAAGCTAACTTACGCATCGAAGATATTGATTATTTTGAATTGAATGAAGCATTTGCTGTTGTGTGTTTAGCACTGAATCAGAAACTGGGTATCGATCCTGCCAAAGCAAACGTATGGGGCGGCGCCGTTTCACTGGGCCACCCGATCGGGGCTTCCGGAGCACGCATCGTTGTTACCTTACTGAATATACTAAAAACAAACAAAGGACGTTATGGTGCTGCTGGTATATGCAATGGCGGCGGAGGATCCAGTGCTATTATCATAGAAAATTTATCCTGACATGAATAAAGGGCTCTTCGTAGTTTTTTTCATCTTATCACTTTCCGCCTCTGCGCAAAAAGTTATTCGCACGTATTATGATGCTTATGATTCCATTGGCCTCATTACACCGGTGAAAGAAGAATACCAGGTGCTGTCATCAGACTCCGCCGTGAAGCATGGCTATTTCTATTCATTCTCACAGAACCACGATACTCTGGTTCATTGCTTTTACCAGTACAATAAAAAGCAGGGCCGCTACACTTCGTATTACGAACATGGCCTGATCAAATACAGTGTACGCTACCTCAACAATGTCAAGATCGATACAGCCTTTTATTATGCGGAGTCCGGGAGCATCATAGCCAAAGAAATATATACACTGATCCAAAGTAAATCCAACGACAGCGTCATGTATACCGGCTACCGTTATTACAATGCAAACGGCAACCTGGTCAAAACCTGTTACCTCTACAACGATCTGCCTGATAGTGCTTACACAGAATATTATCCGAATGGTAAAATCAAAATAACGTCTGATTTTTCAAAGGGTGTTCGCAACGGCGCTTTTGTAAGCTACTTTGAATCCGGCAAAAAATCACAGGAAGGAAACTATGCAAATGATGAACTTGATGGAGTAATCACCAGTTATTTTCCAGAAGGCGAAAAACGTGTACTTGCTACATATAAGAAAGGCATATTGGATGGTTCTGTAAAACAATATTTCCGCAATGGGAATTTATTTTCCGAATCAAATTATCTCAACAACATCCAGCACGGCAAAACGCTTACCTACTACCCTTCCGGAAACATACAAACAGAAGAGAATTATGTATATGGTGTGTTGAACGGTTCATTTAAAACTTATTATGAAAACGGACAACTCGAGACCAGCTCTATTCTGCAAAAAGGTAAAAAGCAAGGTACTGTATTAAGCTATAGCAAAAACGGACAATTAATTTTAGAGGCAAACTTTTCAAACGGTGAATTAACAGGTGACAACAAAGCCTGGTACGATTCCGGTGTGCAGAAACACGAGTTTCATTACCTGAACGGACAAAAGACAGGAGAAAATACAAGCTATTTTGAAAATGGAAAAACCAGCCGGATCGAAAAATATTCCAAAGATGGTGTAGCCGTATCCATAAAGAAATTTTATGAATCCGGTGATATCAAAGAACAGGGTGATTACCAGGTTAAGCAGCAGGCAACCGGCAATGCGTTTATACCCAACGGCATCATCAAGGAGTTTTATGCCAACGGTCAGTTGAAAAAAATCACTCCTTTCACAGAAGGAAAAGTAAACGGCGAAGTACTAAGCTATTATGAGAATGGAACACTCTCGTCCAAAGAATATTATGCTTTCAATGTACGCACCGGTACTTTTTCCAGCTACCATCCCAATGCTGCTTTAGATGAAGTGGTCACTTATAAAAACAATAAAAAGCATGGCGCCTACAAGGAATATTATGATTCAGGCGTGCTGAAAACTTCGGGTAATTACATCGGCGATAAAAAGCATGGCGAATGGAAATATTTTTCTGAAGCCGGCAAACTAACCCGAAAAGAAATGTACAAAAACAACCTGGCTGTCTCTGAAAAAGTCTATGAATAGACCAGCAAAAATGTTGATAACTCTATAATTCATAAAAGAATAGCTATAAATTCTGTCTTTCGGTTTTCATTGCTTTTAAAGCTCATATTTTGAACCTATCTTTGACAGAATATAGTATTTCTCTATGAATGCAATAAAAGAAACTCATTTTCAATTACCGGGTCAAACCGGATTTTACAAAGGCAAAGTACGTGATGTTTATCACTTCACCGATAAATTAGTTGTAGTAGCAACCGACAGAATCTCCGCATTTGATGTGGTACTACCAAAAGCAATTCCATTCAAAGGACAGGTATTAAATCAGATTGCAGCAAAAATGCTGGCACAAACAGCTGACATTGTTCCAAACTGGATCTTATCCGTGCCTGATCCGTCTGTCAGTATCGGTATCAAATGCGAACCTTTTAAAGTTGAAATGGTGATCCGTGGTTATCTTGCCGGTCATGCTGCAAGAGAGTACAAAGCGGGTAAACGTTTACTTTGCGGTGTTGCATTACCGGAAGGTTTAAAAGAAAACGACAAATTACCTGTACCAATCATCACCCCGACAACCAAGGCAGATGAAGGCCATGATGAGGATATTTCAAGGGAAGATTTGCTGGCACGTGGTATCGTGAGTGAAGCAGATTATGTTCAACTTGAAAAATATACCCAGGCATTATTCAAACGCGGAACGGAGCTTGCAGCGAAGCAAGGTTTGATTTTGGTTGATACCAAATACGAATTCGGTAAAGTGGGCGATAAAATTTATCTGATTGATGAAATCCATACACCGGATTCATCCAGATATTTTTACACCGAAGGATATGTGGAACGCCAGAAGGCTGGTGAAGCACAGAAACAATTATCCAAGGAATTTGTAAGACAATGGCTGATCGAAAACGGGTTCCAGGGCAAGGAAGGCCAGTCGGTTCCGACAATGACAGATGATATTGTCTCAAACATTTCAGCACGTTATATTGAACTGTATGAAAAAGTTCTGGGTGAATCCTTTAGCAAGCCTACAGAAAGCAATCCGGAGGAACGTATTCTAAAAAACATTTTAAAATCTTTATAATCATCTATATTCGAATTTTATTTTACTACGCATATGAAATTTACAGTTGAAAAAACAGAAAAATACGTTCTGTTTCAATTACACGAAGAGAAACTTACCTCCATCACTGCTCCTGATCTTAAAACAGAATTAGTAACGCTTAATGCGGAAGGTTTTAACAACATCATCCTGAACATGAGCGATGTGAAATATGCGGATTCTTCAGGCTTAAGCTCAATCCTGATCGGTAACCGTGTATGCTCTAACAGCGGCGGCCTGTTTGTTATGTGCAACGTAAATGACCACGTAATGAAATTATTAAAGATCTCTCAGTTGGATACCATACTAACCTTGCTTCCAACAGTTGAAGAAAGCATCGATGCGGTATTTCTTCATGAGATTGAAAGTGATTTAGAAGACGAAGAATCTGCTGAATAATCCAATGGACTTTGAACTGTTTATTCTAGGTTCAAGTTCGGCGACGCCGTCAAAGGGCCGGTACCAATCGGCCCAGCTTTTAAAAGTTCATACAGATTTTTTTATGATTGACTGTGGCGAGGCTGCCCAATATCAGATTGGCCGCTACAAACTGAACCATACAAAAATATCGCATATTTTTATCAGCCATTTACACGGAGATCACTTCTTTGGGTTGGTAGGATTATTAAGTACGATGAATTTGTATGGCAGAAAAACACCCATTCATTTATTTGCTCCTCCCGGTCTCGACGAGATCATTCAGGTTCAACTGAAATACTCTGAAACAGTTCTTCAATTTCCGCTTCATTACACCGTACTTGATAAGCATGTAAGCGAACATATTCTGGATCACCCATTGGTAGATGTATATACCATTCCACTGGATCACCGGATCAAATGCAATGGTTTTCTTTTCAAAGAAAAACCAAAACCGTTGAAAATTGATAAAACCAAATTACCGACCGAGCTTAGTCTGCTGGAGATCGCGCAGCTAAAGCAAGGTATTGATGTGGTTGATGAAAACGGCAACATCAAGGCACGTGTAGATGAGATCTGCCTGAAGGCCCAGAAATCAAGAAGCTATGCCTATTGCTCGGATACAAAAGTAAATGCTTCTTATCTTCCTTTGATCAAGGAAGTAGACCTGTTATACCACGAAACAACCTTCCTCGACGAACTTTCCGAGCGTGCCAATACAACATTCCATACCACTGCCAGACAGGCTGCCATGGTTGCCAAAGAAGCCAACGTTGGCAAATTAGTAATCGGCCATTTCTCTTCACGTTATTATGACGTTGAACCGTTCCTTGCCG
>NZ_JBQCDF010000184.1:0-10047 GCF_051961495.1 Cytophaga sp.
TCACTCCGTCTGACACGAATCTTTTACATCACATTCATGCGTTTTCATCAGTCACGAACACTCGGCTTTCTTCTTGTTTTAGCATCTTCTTTCTATTCCTGTAAAAAACAGCCGGCACAATCCGCGGACAAAGGCGAACAAAAAACCATTCAAACCAGTCACGGCGCCTACAACCCAAGCCCCACTCAATACTGGGATCTGACGCATACCAAACTGGAAGTTTCCTTTGATATTCCCAAACAACACCTTCTGGGAAAAGCAACTCTTACGTTGAAGCCACATTTTTATCCGCAGCAAACACTTGTACTCCAGGCAAAGGGTTTTGACATTCATTCGATCTCCGTTGCAGGCAAACCAACAACAGCTTACACATACGATTCAAAAAACATCACCATTACACTGAATAAAGTATATACCCGAATGGATTCCATTGAGGTATACATTGATTATACTGCAAAGCCTAATGACCTGCCTAAGTCCGGAAGCGCTGCAATCACGGAAGAAAAAGGTTTATACTTCATTGACCCGCTGGATACGATTCCGGACAAACCCACACAGATCTGGACACAGGGCGAAACGCAGTCTTCATCCTGTTGGTTTCCTACGCTTGAAGCAACCAACCAACGCTGTACACAGGAGATGTATATTACTGCCGATAAAAAATTCCAGGTAATCTCGAACGGCGAACTGGTATATAAAACAGAAGGTCCAAACAATACACTAACCTGGTACTGGACCATGAAAAAACCTCATGCACCTTATCTGTTCATGATGGCAATAGGCGAATATGCAAAGGTAACAGATACCTGGAAAGATATGGAAGTAAGCTATTATGTAGAGCCTGCGTATGAGAAATATGCACGGAATATTTTTGGGGAAACGCCTGCTATGATTGAATTCTTTTCAACAAAACTGAAGTATCCATATCCATGGCCAAAGTACTCACAAGTGGTTATACGCGATTATGTATCCGGCGCCATGGAAAATACATCGGCAAGTATTTTCATGGAAGCACTACAGGTTGATGACCGTTACCTGGCAGACGACAACTGGGAAAGCATTATTGCGCACGAGCTCTTTCACCACTGGTTCGGCGACCTGGTAACCTGCGAAAGCTGGGCCAACCTTCCGTTGAATGAATCTTTTGCAAACGTATCCGAGATTTTATGGATTGAGCACAAACATGGTTATGATGCAGGATTAAAGCACGCGCAGAAAGATCTGGAAGGTTATTTATCTGAATCTGAAACATTGCAAAACCCGCTTATCCGTTACCACTATACAGATATCGAAGAAATGTTTGACCTGCATAGTTATAACAAAGGCGGGCTGACATTGAACATGCTTCGCAACATTGTAGGTGAAGAAGCTTTCTACCAATCGCTTCACCTGTACCTCACACGCAATGCATACACCGCTGTGGAAATAGATGAACTACGCATGGCATTTGAAGATGTAACCGGCGAAGACCTGCATTGGTTCTTTGATCCATGGTTCATGAAACGCGGACATGCAATCTTATCCGTTGAGCATGAAACAAAAAATAAAAAGACCCAACTGCTGATCACACAGCTGCAGGATACCTTGCAGGGTACTTTATACAGAATTCCTTTACAGATAGATTACAGAACGAAGCAAGATACTACACTTCATTCCGGCAGATACTGGATCAGTAAATACAAAGACACCATCATCCTGCCTGTGTCTGCGGAACAGTTATCGTACTTAGTGGTAGACAGCAAACACATTGTTGTAGGTACTGTTACACACAACAAATCGCTGGAACTGATGAAAGGTCAGTTTTTATATGGCACCGATTACCTGCTGCGTCAGCAGGCATTTGAGGCACTGGTAAAACCGGAGTCTGCAAAAGATAATCCATACCTGACCAACCCTGAAAATTTAAATTACCTGAGCAAAGCGTTAAATGATGCTTCGCCCGAAATACGTATGCAGGCTTTAATTGAATTTACGAAAAGACCTGTACCGAATTTCGAAACCATGTTTGCTCCTAAAATTTCAGCCATGGCTGAAAATGATGTACATGGTGAAACCCGCTCCGTTGCTATTTATCTGCTTTCTTCTCTGGACAACAATACTGATTATCTGCAGATTTATAAAAAAGGACTTGATGCTCCTTCTTACCAGGTTGCCGGTGCAAGCTTAAAAGCGTTATTATTACTGAATGATGCAGCAACGATCGAACGCGCACCTGAATTTGAATCATTCAATAATCTGAATATTGTTGCTGCCCTGGCTGCCTATTATATTCAAATAAATGATCAAACTCATTACCAGTGGTTTGAAAATAAATTGAAACAAGGTTCCGATCAGGACGTATACAACCTGCTGGGTCTGTTTACAAAATATGTGTTGCAACTTAGCAACGAGGATAAAGTCCGCGGCAGTAATTTGTTAAAGAAAATAAGCACAGAAAACCAGCAGGAGGTTATCCGTCAGAATGCGAAAACCTATTATCAGTATATAGACAAATCATTAAAAAATTAAACTACCCTATACACTAATATTTTATATCATGAAAAAGATACTTGTATCAGCATTGCTTTTAACAATAGGATTTGCATCCTGCGAACATAAGAACACGGAAAAAACCGATAAAGATTCCTTGCAGGCGAATGCATCTGCAGATACTTCCTTGTCTGTTGATACGTCAAAGGTAGCTGCACCGACAGAGAAAAAAGTAATACCACCGAACAGCAAAGAGGTTGAAGCCTTATTAAACAAACCTGTTACAACGCCTGCCAACAATCCGTTTAACTTGCGTGCCGGTGACAATCTATTGAAATCAGGTGCATTTACAAAGGAGCCGTTGAAATCAAGAATGAAAACTATTTTAGGTGATAAGTTTGATGAGTACGTTACGTTTTTAGCCACAGCAAAACCATTGAAAAAGGATTCAGATGGCTTCTTATATACAGACGGTGCAGCTTCCAAAGGTTCTAAAAATCAGGCTTTCTTCCTGTACCAGCACGAAGCAGATGTATTGTTCATCGGTTACCAGAAAGGCGAAGAGCGTATGATGCTGAATGATATGAAATCAAGATTGTTTGCACCGGAATCAGTTGACATGTGGGCAGAACGTGCCATCGGAGAATAATTACTGCTATGTCTTTTACAATTCCAGATCTTTATAAATACTATACAGGTCTGGAATTTTCTTTTCTATAAAATTATTCTTTTTCACTTTTATTCCCCTACAGATGATTTACTCTTTTAGAAAATATTTTAGGACAGGTTGCATTGCTACATTCATTTTATCTTTGTTCGCACTTATTGTATGGAGCATCATATACATACACGGCAAAAAAGAAATAAAGAAACAAACCATTGCGTTCGGTGAACAAACAACGGAAGCTGCTACCAAGAAGATTGATTCCGTACTGCAAAACATTAACGCAACAGCTCAACAATTTGCCGATTCACTCAGCAAGCACGCTCTTACAAAACAGGAATTAGAGTCAGAATTAAAAAAGATAGCTGATACACAACCATACATTTTAGGTGTTACCGTGGCTTATCTTCCCTATGAATTTGATTCAAAACAAAGGTTGTATGCACCTTTCTACAACAAAAAAGAAGATAAAATCATTCAAACGCAGGAACTTTATGATTATACAGACAGAAGCCGCTGGAATTATAGCGCATGGTTTTTTAATCCGATTGAACACGACACATTTTGGGCTGAACCCGGCTACGGACCGGCCTCTCATGCTGTTGTAACAGATTTTGGCATTCCTTTCTATGATCCGAAAAATCCGGAAAAGAAAATCGGTATTGTCGACATCACTTTTTCTTTACAGGGATTCAGTAAATTATTAAACACGTTGAAATTAGGAAAGACGGGCTATGCCATGCTTGTGTCTAACCGTGGCCATGTATTATCACACCCGCGTGAAGATTATTTGCTTGCCCTGAGATCACTCAATGAAGTTGCGGAAGAAACCGATGATGAAAATTATAAGCAGGCAGTCAAGAAATTATTGAATAAAGAAACGGGGCATGCAGAATACATGAATCCCCTGCTGAACAGGGCATCCATCGTATTCTATCAAACCATTCCTACAACCAATTGGTCTATTGCTATCAATATCATTAAAGATGAGATCGAACCGGATTTTGAATACAGCTACAGGCGTGAAATCATTCTTTCTATTTTTATTTTACTGACCCTGATCAGCGGCAGTATTCTTTTATTCAAATTATATAAAGAAGAACGCTTATGGATCATGGCGGCAGGTGTAACCGTGTTGTTGTTTATCGAAACCGGATTTATCTGGCTCAGCCATCAGAAGCAACCGCTGTTTGATTATGGATCAAATGCAACCGTAATTTCGGATATCAATGCAATCAATACTTTTATCAATCAAACCAATGCCGAAACAGAGAAACTGCACGAAGACACGCCAGTCTATATTCCTACGGGAATTTACGTTCGCAATATAGAATTTAAAGACGGTAGGCTCATTGGTTTAAACGGAACGATCTGGCAGAAACTGGATACGGCTCTGCATAAAGACATAGAGCCGGGCGTTACCTTCCCTGATTTGTCGACCGATGCGGAAGCATTCACCATGGAGACCGCATACGACCGCATTGAAGACAAGCACCGGATTGTTGGCTGGAATTTCAGACTGAATATTATAAATAAAGTAGATTACAAACTGTATCCTTTTGACCGGAAAGATTTAAAAATAAATCTACGGCACCATACCGTTGGAAAAAATATTTTCCTGGTACCGGATGCCGATGCGTATGAATCGCTCATCCCTTCTACTGATCCCGGTGTCAATAAAGCGATTCCTTTGGTTGGCTGGGATTTTCTCGGAAGTTATTTTTCTTATGAATATAAAAGTCTGAATACCAATTTTGGTCTGCAGCATTTTCAGCGCCAGCGCAACCTGCCGGAGTTGAGTTTCAACATTATACTAAGCAGGAAAATCATTGGTGCATTGATCGCACATATCCTGCCATTGCTCATCATTCAGTTAATGTTGTTTGGGGTAATTATTATTTTCTCTAAAACCGAAGTGGAAATTTCGGGTTACAATACGTTTGGTGTCATCAACAGCTGCGCGGCATTCTTCTTCGTGATTGTGATCTCACACATTGATTTAAGAAATACACTTGAGATCGAAATGGTCACCTATATGGAGTACATTTATTTCATTGTATATATCTATGTATTGCTTGTCACGGTTAATGCCTTGCTGTTTTCCTCAACGAAAGAATATTTATTTGTGGATTATAAAAGCAATTACATTCCGAAGCTGCTGTTCTGGCCGCTGTTCATGCTTGCCACGATTTTGATTACACTGGTTTTATTTTATTAAATTAGTAAGCAGTTGTCAGTAAACAGTAAAAGTTAGTTATCTATTAACTTATATAATTTCTTACATCAAAAAATTAACACTGACTACTGTTTACTGACCACTGAGCACTCTCTTATTCAAAATCTAGGAAGAATTCCGGAAGTGATTCAATAAGATCAGATGCGATCATCGCTGCTTTTGAATGCTTTGCCGCGGCTGCATCGCCCGCATAGCCATGCGCGAAAACACCCAGCTTCGCCGCCTCTTCCGGACTATATCCCTGCGCCAGCAATGAAGTAATCACACCTGTAAGTACATCGCCGCTGCCTGCCGTTGCCATGCCTGAATTACCGGTAGAATTAAAATGCACTACACCCGTTGGCATAACCACTGCTGAATATGCACCTTTTACCACAATGATCACCTGCATCTTCTTTGCGAGTTCAATGGCTTTATGTAAACGTTCCCAGCTGTTTTTGAACTGTACCCCTGCCAGACGCTCCAGCTCTCTTGGATGCGGCGTTAGTATACTATTCGGTGGTATGTGTGTGATCCAATGTGGATGGGTAGATAAAATATTCAATGCGCTCGCATCAATCACCAATGGCTCAACAGAAGACACCAGCAGCTCTTCCAGCACATCGGCTGTATATGGATGTTCACCCAGACCAACACCTATGCCTACTGCGCTGTACCCATCCAGATCAGGCAGCTGCGTTACAACTTCCTTATCCTTATCAATACTTAAAATGGCTTCCGGTATGAGCGTCTGCACAATATCAACCCCGCTGCCAGGTATATGCACGCATACCAAACCAGCGCCTGAACGTAAAATTGATCTCGCTGCCAATGTTGCTGCTCCCATCATGCCTTTGCTTCCCGCAATCAGCAGTACTTTCCCGAAGGTTCCTTTATGAGAAAACACCGGACGTTTACGGATCATTTTCTGAATCTCTGCTGCATCGGTGTAATAATAATCGCTCAACAGGTCCGCCGTCCCTTCCATCTTCAAACCGATATTCACAATGTGCCATTGACCTGTATACGTTTCATGATCCGATAAAAAAAGCATAAGCTTTGGCATCTGAAATGTAACTGTATGGTCTGCCGTAATGATCGCTGCATGTTGCGCCGGATAATCGCTATACAAACCTGAAGGCACGTCCACGGCATACACCGTATTCTCCGATGCATTGATGCGATCTATGATCGTCGCGTAAAGATCTATAACCGGACGGTTCAGGCCGGAGCCCAACAAAGCATCAATGATCAGAATATCAGCAGGAATCTTAACAAGATCAGCCTCTGTAACGATGGAAACAACTTCTGTCAGTTTTTCCAGGCGCGTTAAATTCGCCTGGCAATCATCGGTAAGTTTACCCGACTTGACAATGAATGGTTTTACTTTATATCCCCGATTAATCAATAAACAGGAAATTGCCAATCCATCTCCGCCATTATTTCCCCTTCCGCAAAACACCCATACTTCCTTTTGTATGGTTGTATGTTTTGTAAACCATACGACGAAAGCTTCAGCAGCCCGCTCCATTAAAGTCAATGAAGTAATGTGTTCTTCCTCCTGTGTGTACAGATCTAATTGATGAATTTGTGCAGCTGTTAAAATCTTCATAATTGTAAAGGTTACTTATAAAATTTAATTTCTTGGGGCAACGCCCAAGCTTTACTATGTGAGGCTTTCAGCCTCTACTTACGGCAAATTAAATTTACTGACCACTGTTTACTGACTACTGACCACTATCTAAAACGTCATGGAAAAATAAACACCCGCCGACCGGTTACTGTATGCCGGCATGACCGTAACATTCTTATTCCATTTATATCTGTGTGTCCAGTAAGCAAGGTTTGCGCTCAGCATACCAATCCCCGCACCTACCAACACATCACTTGTATAGTGTCTGTTGTTTGCAATCCGCAACGCACCTACGGATGCAGCAATTGTATAACCCGCAACAGGGTACCAGATGCTTCTGGATCCGTATTCGCGCTGCAGCATCACCGCACCTAAAAACGCCTGAGCTGTATGCCCGGATGGAAATGACTTATCGTCTGTACCATCCGGACGGATAACATGTGTACTGTTTTTCAAAAGTGTCACCGAGATCCACATCATTGCCTCTGCTTTCAGCAAAATAGCTGTACGGTTTTTAATATCGGTTTTTGCTTTCACACCCAGCCAATCGACTCCATAGATCATGGGTATTGCAGCAAACCGCAAATAATCATCAGCATGTGTATGAAAATTCGGATACGTTTCTGTCACACTCTTTTTCACACTCAGGTCATTAAACCCGTTTTTATTCAGTTTCATGAACATCCCGGCGCCAATCAGTGTTACGGGCGCAATCGACTGTTTTATATAGACAGCAGTTTTTCGTTTGAGATAAACGGTGTCTGACTGTGCAGCCAGATTACCGCATACCATTGCTGTTAAAATCAATAAAATAATTCTTTTCACACACATCAATTAATCACTTTATACTACTATTTTTTTTCTAAAAAGCCTATTCTACTGCTTATTTAAATACCTTTTCATAACCCCCGGAACTTCTGTATAATTTGTAGATAACCCTTTTCCTATTTAATACTTAAATTGTCCTATTATGCATAATTTTAAGTACATAATTTTGAATACGCTTAGTTTTATGCAGATCGAATTGATAAATTTCGAGAGAATCTATACTCACTTTGTTGGCAACAAATCAGACGAAGAAGGTATTACAATTTCGAAAACGCCTTTACAATTAAACGACGAATCTTTAAAAGAATTATTGCTGAATTATTTTACTTCTCCGTTTAAAAATAAAGAATATAATCATTTTCATCACGAAACCGATTTGAACCTGAATGAGCTGTATACATTCTGTTCGAATATTTTTACTGACCCGGATTCCTTATACATTCAAAGCATCAACATCGCCAAGCATTTGTATGAGCAATCCAAACACCCGATGATTAAAGGCGGAGAATTCTATGTAGTATATTTTGATGATTGCGTGATCGATGGCGAAACTACTGATGCTATTGGCTTATTCAAATCTGAAACAAAAGAAACCTTCTTAAAAATATTCCCGCAGGGCGACGGCTACGAAGCGGTATCCGACAAAGGGATCGATATACGCAAGCTGGACAAGGGCTGCTTTGTTGTAAACAGCGAAAAAGAAAATGGTTATAAAGTTTGTGTAGTCGACAACACAAACAAATCCAGCGACGCGCAATACTGGAAAGATGATTTCCTGAAGATCGTGAGCCGCAACGACAGCTTCCATTACACACAAAACTACATGAACATGTGTAAGAGCTTTGTAACGGAACAGATGCCTGAAGCCTTTGAGGTTTCAAAAACGGACCAGATCGATTTGCTGAACCGTTCGGTAAATTATTTTAAAAAAAATGAATCATTCGATATGCAGGCCTTCACCAACGATGTGATCCAGGATGAACTGCTGATTGATTCGTTCAAAGAATATAAAACAAAATTTCAGGAAGACTACCAGATGCCGATTGTAGATGAATTCGAAATCTCCACACCGGCTGTAAAAAAATACGCAAAGGTATTTAAAAGTGTATTGAAACTGGATCGCAATTTTCACATCTACATTCACGGCAACAAAGACCTGATCGAACGTGGTCGCGATGATGTCAGCGGCATGAATTTCTATAAGATTTATTATAATCAGGAAAGTTAAAGGCTGAATGCTTAAAGCCTAATGCGGGAAGTTTACGCAAAATGCAATCGCCCTCGGTTTAAATAAATTGCGGGCGATTGCATTTTATTACTTTTCAGTTAATTCCTTTAAGGAATTTTTTAAACAGCTCCTGTCCTTCTTCCCAATATTCCAGTTTAGCGGCCGTACCAATATGCTCACGTTCACCAACCGAAATGAATGTTGATCCGAAAGTATCTGCCCACGCTTTTAACTTCGGCGCAGTAATGTAGGGATCATTTTCGCTGGCAACCACAAGCGATGGAAAAAGGATTTTAATTTCCGGCAAGGGATTAAAACCAATACATTCTTTAGGAAAATCATGCTGGGTGACATCAGGCATGGCCACTAAAAAAGCACCGGCAATGCCTTTGAGTTTATGTTGCGCCAGCGCATGTATAACCGTGCAGCAGCCAAGGCTATGGGCAATCAGCACGACAGGTTTACTGCTGTGTTGTTCAACCGTGATCTGTAATTTGTTCACCCAGGTAGAACATACAGGGTGATCCCAGTCTGCCTGTTCAACACGGTGAATGGATGGATATGCTCCTTCCCAGAATGTTTGCCAGTGATGCTCTCCTGAACCGCCCAGGCCCGGAACATTAATATAATTAAAACGATTATCCAGCATAGATTCAGTTTTTCAAAAAATGACAAGTCTAAATTATCACATTTTTTGAGTATTCAATAGAAGTATCTATCTTGAATGCCGGATTTACCTAAAATCAAATTACAGCCAAACCATTACTGATCTATTCATGAAAAAAAAGACTATTGATCAAGCAAATACCAAAAGTCCGTTTATAATAGTTTCATACCCCATCAGCATTATCCTTGTGGTTTGTATACTACTATATATAAAATCTCTGCATTTTGGTCTGACACAACTCGACGACAGTATTTTCATCAATGATTTTCATGAACTTTTCTCCAAAGGAAAAAATTTCGGTCATCTGTTTTTCAGAGGCGTTTTCTTTGAAAAAGACGATTCG
>NZ_JBQCDF010000185.1:0-19072 GCF_051961495.1 Cytophaga sp.
GATGAATAATTCTTTAAATTCAATATTTTGAAATTCGTTTTATTTTTTTTGTTCATAAAGCATGCTTAAAAAAATCCTCTCTTCGCATGTAAGTGTCAATTTATATTTTGATTAATTTGTCTTTGTACAGAATTTAACTAATTTTAATTGATCTGTTAATAGAACGGATATGCTATGGTTGTTTTTTTAACACGTTAAATTTTAGCTGAGAAGTTTAATTTAAGCGTTTGAAAAATTGAAATGTATCATAATGATATTTTCACGAAACGTATAGTTTATCAATTGCAGACTGTTTTACGAAAAACAGTTCCGGCAAATTTTCAGGTTTTTTAATTTTTAAAAAGTACCAGCTAATTGTTTTGTTTTACTAATTACATTCCTGCTATGTTGAAGAATGTTATTTTTCCATTTATTGTGATTGGATGTTTAACCTTTTCTGCTGAAGTGCTTGCACAGGATACAATAGTCTCCATACCTGTGGATACATTGAAAAGACTCAGTCTGGAAGAATTGATGAATGTTGAGATCGAAGTGACATCCGTTTCAAGAAAATCTGAAAAATTAACAGAAGTGGCTTCCGCCATTCAGGTAATTACCCAGGAAGATATCAGGAGATCGGCTGCTACCAGCCTTCCGGAAGCTTTACGCTTGTCTCCTAATTTACAGGTAGCACAGTTAAGTGCCAATGCCTGGATTATCAGTGCCCGTGGATTCAATGCTCCTTTTTCAAATAAACTTCTGGTGATGATTGACGGACGTACGGTTTACTCTCCTTTATTCGCGGGGGTATTCTGGGATGCCCAAAGTGTATTACTGGAAGACGTTGAACGGATTGAAATCATAAGCGGACCCGGGGGAACGCTTTGGGGAGCGAATGCGGTGAATGGAGTAATCAATATCATTACCAAAAGCTCTGGAGACACGAAGGGCCTATATGTTTCCGCTGCCGCAGGTACTTTTTTCAAGGATCATGAAGCAATACGTTACAGCGGGAAAATCGGTTCTGATTTTTCGTACCGGATTTATGGGCAGCATACTAACCGCAGTTATACCTATAAGCCGGACGGAACAGCCAATTCGGATAAGTGGGGCTTGCTTCAAGGTGGCTTTCGTGCAGACTGGAACGTTTCAAAAAAAAATACATTCATGTTGCAGGGGAATGCGTATGGCGGTACGGAATATACTGCCCCTACAAAGTCTACCTTTGACGGACAAAATGTATTGGGAAAATGGGCGCATACTTTTTCTTCAGAATCAGAATTGATCATACAGGCTTATTATGACAGGACCTGGCGGCGTGATATACCCAGTACCATCAGCGACCAATTGAATACATACGATTTCGATTTCCAGCATCGGTTTTCAACAGGACACAGAAACAACATCGTGTGGGGCGGAGGATACCGGCATATGGAGGATCTTACCTTAAGCAGTACAGTCTATGTCGGGTTTATACCGAATAGAATGAATATGGATCTATACAGTGGTTTTATTCAGGACGAATTTGCAATCGTACCAAATAAGTTAAAATTCACGGTCGGAACTAAAATCCAGCATAACGTTTATACAGGTTTTGAATTCCAGCCGAACGGGCGGATGGCATGGACACCAAGCCAGAAGTATACAGTATGGGGAGCCGTATCAAGGGCTGTACGTATGCCAAGCCGTATAGATGTTAATTATTATATTCCCACATTTCCTTTACCTCCTACTGTTCCGCACGTAGAAGGTGGTCCTGATTTCAGATCAGAATCAGTTATTGCCTACGAATTGGGATACCGTTTTCAACCCGCCACCAAACTATCGCTTTCCCTGGCTACATTCTACAACCAGTATTATGACCTTTACAGTGTCGAGGCTTTGCCGGGAACGGTTGTGTATCAGATTCAGAACGGTACGCAGGGTTATTCATACGGGGTTGAATTTTCAGGTACCTGGCAGGTAATGCACAAATGGAAGTTACGCGGAGGATATACATTCTTCTCAAAAACACTCAGCAACAAACCTGGTCATACCTATGATTTCTCTCCGCTCGGATATGATGCACAAAACATCGTATTAATACAATCTATAATCAACTTGCCATATAATTTGCAGTTCGATGTTACAGGACGTTATGTAGACAGGCTTTATGGTTATACGGTTCCGGATTATTTCTCTTTTGATGCACGGTTGGCATACGAGTTTAAGAAGCTTGTTGAACTGTCTCTTGTAGGTCAAAACCTTTGGGAAAAAAGACATACAGAGTATCAATTTCAAATTCCACGCAGCGTTTACGGAAAAATCACATGTCGTTTTTAAGAAAAAAAACATATCAATATATCTATGCAGTATTGCTTGCAGCAAGTGCGTTTATTCTATCAGCCCAAACTCCTGTTAACAGGGAATACCAAATAAAAGCAGTTTTCATTTTCAACTTCACTCAATTTGTTGAATGGCCTGCCAATACATTTGCTACTCCGCAAAGCCCTCTGATCATAGGTATTCTGGGACAGGATCCTTTCGGATCTTATTTAGACCAAACCATTGCGAGCGAAAAAGTAAATGGCCATCCAATGATCATTAAGCGTTTCCAGCGTATAGAAGATATTAAAGAATGCCACCTTTTATTCATTCATGCAGCAGAAACTGTTAAAATGCCTCAGATCATTTCCAATCTGAAGGGTAAAAGTGTTCTTACAGTAAGTGATGCATCTGGTTTTATCAAGCAGGGTGGCATGATCCGCTTCTTTACGGTGGATAACAAGATCCAATTTCAGATTAATCCGGACGCTGCTAAGGCTGCAGGTCTCACGATCAGCTCTAAACTTTTAAGGCTGGCGGAAATTGTTGTTCCAAAATAATCAGTAAGCACGATGTTATTAAGAAACATACCAATTCGCCGCAAATTAATGATCGCTATCATGTTGACCAGCGGAGCAGTATTGGCGTTGACCTGCACTGCATTTTGTTCCTACGAATTTTATACATTCAGACAAGCTACTGTACGGCAGCTTTCGACCCTGGGAGAAATGATTGCAGCTAATAGCACTGCAGCACTTGCTTTTGATGATAGTGAAGATGCAAAAGAAATACTGACTGCACTTAAAGCCGATCAACATATTGCAGCTGCGAGTCTGTATGATAAGGATGGAAACCTTTTTTCATATTACCCGGCAAACCTTTCCAATGCTGACTTCCCTGCTCATGCCGGGTCTGAAGGATATTATTTTTCAGAATCATATCTGGAAGGATTCCAACCTGTTTTTGAGGGATCCAGGAAACTGGGTTCTTTATATTTGAAGTATGATCTTATTGCAATGAATGAACGTTTTAAATTGTATGGGATCATCGCGTTTATAGTTATAGGTGTATCGTCTTTGCTGGCGTACAGCCTTTCTAAAATACTCCAGCGCAGTATTTCGAAACCCATTGTTGCTCTTGCTGAAACAGCTAAAACAATTTCTGAACATAAGGATCATTCAGTGCGTGCTGTTAAATTCGGTTCAGATGAATTAGGCTCACTGACAGATGCGTTCAATGATATGCTTACACAAATTCAGATGCAGAATCAGACTTTGAATGAATTTAATCAAAAGCTGGAACAGAAAGTTGCAGAGCGTACTACTGAACTCGAATCAGTTAATAAAGAACTGGAGTCTTTTTCCTATTCCGTATCGCATGATTTACGGGCACCGCTCAGGTTCATTCATGGTTATACAAACATTCTGGAAGAAGAATACAAGGATAAGTTTGATGATGAAGGCCGGACGCTTATTCAGCGTATTGTAAATAATACAAAAAAAATGGGGCAGTTGATTGATGACCTGCTTTCATTTTCCCAGCTTGGCAGAAAAGAGATACGTAAAAGGCTTGTATCAATGAACACGATTGTACGTGAAGTCTGGGAAGAACTTATGCGGATGGAAAGCGGCCGCAATGTGAAATTCGTTATGCAGGAATTGCCGGATGTTTATGTCGATCCTTCCACAATTAATCAGGTATGGGTTAACCTGATATCGAATGCCTTAAAATATTCCAAAAACAGAGAACAGACAGTTATTGAAATCTCTTATAAACAAACTGAAAAGGAAACTGTTTTTATTATCAAAGACAATGGTGCCGGATTCGACATGCAATATTATGACAAGTTGTTCGGAGTTTTTCAGCGCCTGCATTCAACAAAGGAATTTGAAGGAACAGGCGTTGGCTTGGCTATAATACAACGCATTATAGCTAAGCACGGAGGAAAAATATGGGCAGAGGCAGAAGTCAATAAAGGCGCAACATTTTATTTTTCATTACCAATCAATTAAACATAAAATTATGAAACCACATTCAAGAGTTGATATTCTTCTGGCAGAAGATAGTTTTGAAGATGCAGATTTAACCATAAGAGCGCTTAAGAAAAAAAACCTGGCAGATCATCTTCTGCATCTTGAAGATGGAACTGCCGTATTGGATTTTATTTTTTCGCCTGAAGGTTTAAATATTCCTAAACTTATTCTACTTGATCTGAAGATGCCTAAGCTCAATGGTATTGAGGTTATACATGTGCTTAAATCTGATGAAAGAACGAAATCAATACCTATTACTGTGCTCACTTCTTCAAAAGAGGGTCCGGATATAGAAGCGTGTTACAAGCTGGGTGTGAATAGCTATATTATCAAACCTGTTGAGTTTGATAAATTCGTGGATGCAGTAACGGAATTGGGGTTATATTGGTTAATTCTGAATCAATTACCTCGTTGAACAAAGGTCTATGATGAAGATCCAAAAGAACCTGTGCCTGGGTTCATCTACGGTAGCAGTAAAGTCCATTGATTCAGCGGTCGACTTCTATTTGCATCAGCGAGAGGCAGAATGTGAGAAACATCTGCTCAGTTATTTAAATAATTCATAATTCATAATTCATAATTCATAATTCATAATTCATAATTCATAATTCATAATTCATAATTCATAATTCATAATTCATAATTCATAATTATCCTTCCTTCGGGTTGTCCGCCCAAACCGTAGTTTCACTCCATGCATCATAATCTTTTTTCAGTACATCCAGTTTGGCTGTAGCACCTTTAAGCGCCGCAGCGCCAAGTAACAAACGGAGTGGAGGTTCTTTCGATTCTACTGCTTTAACAATTGCCTGTGCCGCACGTTTGGGGTCGCCAGGCTGGTTGCCGCTATAGCCACGGATGAAAGATTTATTGGCACCGGCAGTGTCTGCATAATCTGCAATCACGATTTTACTGTTCTCTGCCGAACGTCCGGCCCAATCGGTACGGAAGCCGCTTGGCGCAACAATCGTAACATGTATACCTAAATGCGCGACTTCTTTTGAAAGTGATTCTGATAAACCATCCACCGCAAACTTGCTTGCGTTGTAATAACCCAATGCAGGGAACGCAACCAAACCACCCACAGATGAAATATTGATGATATGTCCGCTGCGCTGTTTACGCATCACTGGTAATACAGCTTTGGTCATGTTGCCCAGACCAAAGAAATTGATTTCGAACATTTTTCGTACGGCATCATCTTCGCTTTCTTCAACGGCGCCGAAGTATCCGATACCGGCATTATTAACCAGTACATCAATACGACCGAAGCGTTCAACGGCTTTACTCACTGCTGTGCTGATCTGATCGGGTTTTGTAACATCCAGTGATAAAGCTAATGCCCGGGATTCATGACCAACAACCAGATCACTGATGTCTGTAATCTTACGTGCTGTTACTACTACACTTTGACCAATACTTAATACATGGCTTGCCAGCGCACGACCGAAGCCTGTTGAACAACCTGTTATAAACCAAACTTTTTCCATAATGCTTTCGGAATTGTAAATTATAAGTTATGAATTTTAGTTGCTGGCGCAAGCATTGCTTGTGCCTGTATAAACTTTCGCTTGCCAATATTTATGTTAGACTTATATGCATGTACCCTGTATATTGCCTTGTCTGAGTGAGCATTGATGGCCTGTGTGTCACAGACCATGGATTGAGGCACAAGCAAATGCTTGCGCCAGCGAAAATTTTTGCCTGGTATCACTTAACAAAACTAGTCTGCTTTGCCAGTACTTTTATATCCGGCACTTCCAGGATCTGTTTATTGAAACCAAAGATTGTTGCATTGATCATGGCCATGCCTACCTCCTTTAAAGTCGATACGTTATTTTTGAATACGACTTTAAAAAATGGATACATCCATGCTATGTATTTGTATGGCTTCAGTGTATTTTTTAAACCGGGCGTAGGCTGCATGTAACCCGGCCTGAAATTATATACATCCTTAAATGGAAGTTTGGTCAGATCATTCTCTGTTTTTCCTTTTACACGTGCCCACATCAGTTTTCCTTTCTCGGTACTGTCTGTAGATGCCCCGGAAACATAGCAGAACGTCATGTCTTTATTTAAACGGCTTAATGTTTCGGCAACGTGCATGGTGAGTGTGTAGGTCATTTTTGTATAGTCTGCTTCATTCATGCCAATGGAAGAAACTCCCAGACAGAAATAACACGCATTGTAACCAATCAATTGATCCTGGATTGGAGTGATATCAAAGAAATTGGTGTGGACGATCTCTTTTAGTTTCGGATGCTTATGGCCCGAAGGTTTTCTGTTGATGATAAGTACTTCTTCAACATCCGGATGCTGAAGGCACTCATGCATAACGCCTTCACCAACCATGCCTGTAGCGCCGGTAACGATTGCTTTAATTTTCATAGGACGAGCGGATCAATAATGAATAAAATTGTAGTCAATGTGTCATTATGCCTGTAGACGTATATAAAAGTTAAATATTTTATACGGAAGATAAAAACATTTTATCTCGGGGCGAATAAAATAACCAATGTCCCGATCAGACAAATTCCGGCTCCGATAAAATCCCATGAATCAGGAGAAAAATTTTCTACTTTATACATCCACAATAATGAGCAGGTAATGTAAATACCTCCGTATGCGGCATAGGCTCTGCCTGCAGATGCTGTATCTATTTTTGTAAGCAGATATGCAAAAGCAAGTAAGCAGGTTAATGCTGGAATGAGTAATAAAGCAGACTTACCGGCTCTGAAATAAGTCCAGAATAAATAACAGCCGGTAATTTCAAAGAATGCTGCAAGGATGAAATAGATAATGTTACTCATAATTTATTTCAAACGTTTTAGAGCAAGTTATAACAACAACGAATCGATCCGGTGTGCCTGTACCAACTGGTCTTTGACAGACCATACAAATACCGTAAACCGTCCATCCTGAGAGGCCACTAGGGCCATGGCATTTTTTTGATCCTGCACAAATTGAGCAGCAGACAGATGCCGTGTGCCGCCTGTTTTAGATGGAAATACGATGGTTGGTTTATTTTCTTTTATGGGCTCGGTTTCAATGATTTTTTCAATAATAGGTTGTCCCACACGCTGAACAATTTTTTCTCCAAAAGCCAGCAGTTTATATTCATCGTTAATAATCGTAGCGCCGTCAATAGCAGTAAGACCGGCAATAATATCCACTTCCTTTGAAAGTACAGACTGCCAGTTCGGGATTGAATTATCGATTTCATTTTTTTTGACCAGATCTGCAAGTCCGGAAAATACAGGCTTGATGGCATAATGAAGCGGGTGACTGATTGACTCTCTCCATTCTTTTGTTTGGGATGGAACTACCAGAATGGTACCTCCATGCTTGTGCGCCCGCATGGAAACTGCAAGTTGAAGCAGTACATTTACAGAATTGTGCCTGGAGGTAATGGACGTAAAATCCAACAAAGAACTTACAATCTTCGGACAGGAGCCGTTGGTTGAATTCTGCTCATCAACGATTTTGATTTCATCGCCGGCCAGCACGGCAATGTTTGAAAACTTACCGAACCCATCAATACGTCTGTGCTTGATCACTACCTGTCCGGCTTCCGAGATGTCCAGTACAAAACAGCAGTTCGGCAGACTGAGCGTAGCACCCCAGACGTAAAGTGTATTATCTTCGTCTTGCCATAAACCCAGGTGGATACCTGCGCGTTCGTAGCCCGGAGAAAGCTTGGTTAAATTTTTCGGTGTGAAAGGAATCGGCTGCGCAAAGATGATGGGCGTACCAGCTTGTTCCGGTTTCAGATAGGCTAAAGAAATTCTTGGAGAACGCCCTTCTTCATGGCGCAGGCTGGTCCAGAAGCCAACGTCAATAAAGGACTCTATAATAGATGCATTTGGCACCGAGGCTAAATTTTTTTCGCCTAAACGGATTGCTGTTGCCAGGTGGTTTGCAAATATGGTTTCTACAGATTCAGCTACTATGCGTGCTGCCTTGTATGTTGATTCACTTTTCATTAATGCTAAAATAATCGTATCGATTTAAACGAATATAAGAAATATATATGCAATATACTGAGTTAAGTAAAATGCTATTGGTAATATTTAACTCTGGCATAAAACACAAAAAATGCCCGATAAGTTTACATAAAAGTAATTATCGGGCATTTGCCACGGCAGAGAGTTGATACAGAGCCAGATTATTTTTTCAAGAATCCAAAGAAGCTTTTTTTAATCTCAACGCATTTGCTATAACAGATACAGAACTTAAACTCATAGCCGCAGCCGCAATCATAGGAGAAAGTAATAATCCGAATACCGGAAACAATATGCCCGCTGCAATTGGAACGCCCAGTACATTGTATATAAATGCGAAGAATAGATTCTGTTTAATGTTTCTCATTACATTGTGGCTTAATTTTTTTGCTTTTACAATACCATGTAAATCACCTTTAACCAATGTAATTTCGGAACTTTCAATAGCAACATCTGTTCCGGTCCCCATTGCAATACCAACATTTGCTTGTGCCAATGCAGGAGAATCATTGATACCATCTCCCGCCATAGCAACGATTTTCCCTTCTGCCTGCAATTTTTTAATTCTATTTAATTTGTCTTCAGGTAAGCATTCTGCTATAAAATTAGTTAAGTGAAGTTCATCGGCTACAGCCTTTGCTGTATTTTTATTGTCGCCGGTTATCATGATTACTTCTACGCCTTGTTTTATTAAATCAGCAATAGCTGTTTTACTGTTTGCTTTTATCGCATCAGAGATAGCCACATAGCCCACAGCAATCTGGTTTACGGATATATAAGATACCGTTTTGCCAAGCCTTTGTTCTTCTAGAATAGATGCATTTAATGTGTCTGTAATTGAAACATGCATTTGTTCCATAAGTTTTAAATTACCTGCGGCAATTTTTTGATCATTTATTGTACCTGCAACTCCTTTGCCTGCGATCGCCTCAAAATCTTTTACGTCGATAAATGCAACTCCTTTTTCTTTGGCATACATCATTACTGCAGTTGCTAAAGGGTGTTCGCTATATTGATTCAACGAAGCAATGAGTTGCAATAAATCCTGTTCCGCATATCCTTCAGTTGCGAATATTTTATTTACGGATGGTTTTCCTTCTGTGATTGTACCTGTTTTATCTGTAATCAGAACAGTTACTTTATCCATAATTTCTAATGCTTCAGCATTTTTAATGAGTATTCCTTCTTGTGCACCCTTGCCAATGCCAACCATTACAGACATTGGCGTTGCCAAGCCCAACGCACACGGACAAGCAATAATTAAAACGGCAACTGCATTTACAAATCCATATATATAAGCTGGTTCCGGCCCCCAAATAGCCCATACCGCAAAGGTTAGAACTGCGATTGCAATTACAATCGGTACAAAATATTTTGAAATAAGATCTGCCAGCTTTTGTATGGGCGCACGTGACCGGCTAGCACTGTTAACCATCTGTATAATCTGAGATAACAATGTATCAGCACCAACTTTTTGAGCTTCCATTATAAAAGATCTGGTTCCGTTTATTGTTCCGGCGCTTACTTTATCACCTTCTTTTTTATCAACTGGAATAGGCTCCCCTGTAATCATGGATTCATCTATTGTGCTGCTTCCATTCTTTATCAATCCATCAACCGGAATTTTGTCACCGGGTTTTACACGTAATAAATTTCCGACGATAATATTATGAATGGAAACAACTTTGTCTTCGCCATTTTCAATCAACGTGGCTTCTGAAGGTGCCATTTTAAGCAATGCTTTTATTGATCCGCTTGTTTGGCTGTGTGCACGTGCTTCCAGCAATTGACCTAATAATACCAATGTTAAAATAACTGCTACCGCTTCAAAATATAAATGTACGCTGCCATCATGGGTTTTAAATTCATCGGGAAATACAGTTGGAAAAATCAAACCAACCACGCTGAATAGAAATGCTACACCTGATCCGATTCCTACCAGGGTGAACATATTTAAATTCCATGTGATAATAGATTTCCATGCCCGAACAAAAAACATTGAACAAGTATAGAATACAATAGGCAAGGTCAACATAAACTGTATCCAATTCCAAACATTCATATTCAGGAGATTTGACAATGGATTATTGTGTATCATTTCTGCCATTGAAATGAAGAATACAGGTAATGCGCAGGCAACGGAAATTTTCATTTTCCGGGCAAGTTCATTATACGTTTTGTCCTCTGCACTTTCACCTGGTTCTAAAGGTATAAGATCCATCCCACAAATCGGACAAGCCCCCGGCTCGTCTTTGATCACTTCCGGATGCATGGAACAAGTGTATTGCTGTTTAGAAATAAGGCGGGGTTGTTCGACCAAATCCATTCCACAAACAGGACAATCACCTGGTTTATCATAGGTTTTATCTCCTTCACAATGCATAGGACAATAATATATTCCATTGCCCGGAACAGATGGCTTTTTATGACTATGTGTATGTGAATGATTTATTTCTTTAGAAGAAGCATTTTTCTGACCACCTTCTTCAATGGTATAGTGTAAGCCGGCATGTAATAATGCTTCCTGTAGTTTTACCACAGGGATGTGAGAAGTCATTTCAATTGTTGCTTCAGCTTGTTTTAAGTCAACAGTAACATTGATAACTCCATTAACATTGCTCAATGTTTTTTCTACACTGGCTTTACAACCCATGCAGGACATTCCATTTACGGTATAGGTGTGTGTCATACGGGAGTTTTGAAGATTTTATGGATTCGTGTTAAGTTCTGTGTTTTATGTTTTAAGAAATGAATATTAGAGCATTCTTAAAAACGTATTTATAACTTCTCCGCTTTGTACCCAACCTTTTCCAGAATTTCTTTTATTTCTGCTTCCGTGTAATCGGTAGTTATAGTTAATGTCTTATCCGGACTTGCAATATCAACGCTCCAATCCTGAATCTTATCTTTGAAATTTAATTCCGGGCTGATAGTAGCAATGCAGCTTCCGCAGCTGATGTTGGTTTTAAAATGCAGCGTTTTCATAGCGTTATTTCTTTGTTTGTTTAACAAAGATAAATTATGATTGATAAAAAGATATTATAAAATTCATTAAATGAATTATAAATAAATAGCGCTGTATTCTTAAAAGATGTTCTCTCCGGAAGCACTTAAGAAATTAAAATTATACCTAAAAAAAGCGAAGCTATTTCAATAAGCACAAAGAGTTAAGACTGTGCACTTAGGCTAGTCTTAACTCTTTATATAGTTTATTTTGGTATAAATAATTATTTCATTAACATATCCTTCTCCATGCAATGGGCGAGACATCCAGCTTGGGCTTTATAGTTATTATGAACATAGGCTACTAATTTCCCAGCCTTATCATAGACGGCACATTGATCACCTTTTGAAGGTTTAACCGTATATTCTACCTCTCCATTAATATTATGGTAGTTTCCGTTTTTAGCAGCTTTACCCAAAATTTTTCCGTTAGTGTCTACTAAATTTCCCTGATTGTCGATGAAGGCAACTTTTTCACCATTACTATTTTTAAGGATGCTGTCTTTAGAAATTGTTCCAAATGTTGTACCTGATTTATCTTTTATTGTACCGGACGAATCAGTATGGAATGGAAATTGAGACTTAGTATTTTGAGCAAAACCAGTTGATGCAAAAAATAAAAATAGCATAAAGGCGGGTATTAGTTGAAATGTTTTCATAATTGTAAGTCGTTTGAGGGTTTATTTTTAGATTGTTTGCAAATTGCTTCAATAAAAATTTATAAAAAATGATATAGGCAGCCTATTGTATTGATTTTAATCACTACCATAGGCTTAATGTTCAGATGTATTAAGAAATAAGGTCATCCAGAGATTTTCTTCCCGGATTACTAAGCGATTTGTATTGGGAGGGTGTTGTTCCGGTAACGCTTTTGAACTGGGCAGACAACGCGGCCAGGCTGCTGTAATTCATTTTGTCAGCAATTTCTGAAAGTGTTAATTCATTATACGAAAGCAGTTCTTTTACATATTCAATCTTTTGCAGGATCACATATTTCTCGATGGTAATACCCTGGCTCGCGGTGAAGATTGAACTGATGTGCGAATAATCATAGCCGAGTTCTTTCGATAAATACGATGACAATTTTGTTGAGTGATCTGAAAGAGGATTTTTTATAAGTTGAATGATATGGGTTTTTATTGCTTCAACGATTTTATCCTTTTTGTCTTCCAATAGCTCAAAACCGTTCCTGATCAATTTATCTTTTAATGCAGCACGCTGTTCTGAAGATAGTGTCTCATGTAGCAATGCTTCGCCTAATTCAACTCTGGCAAAAGAAAAATTCAGTTCATGCAAAATGTCTTTCACAGATGCAATGCAACGTGGGCAAACCATATTTTTAATATGAATAGTTTCTTTTTCCATGGCCGATCAAGATACTAATTTAATTTTTAATTAACAGATCTACATTTTGTTCATATCATGTCCTGCCATGGGATCGACCCCTTTTTTAAAAATGAATTCACTTTGTAATAAATATGCTCCGGAAATTACGATTTCTTCTCCAATAGTTAAACCATGGAGGATTTCAGTTACAGAGCTATTTGTCGCACCAATATGCACCATTTTTGATTCATAAGAACCATCAGAGTTTTTAACCCAAACCGTATTTTCATTTGCACTTTTCAGGATTGCATTGGACGGGACAAGAATTGTTTTATTACTTTCTTTTGGAAAAATAACATTCGCCTGCATGCCAGGCTGTACAATTGACGACGGATTTTCAAAATC
The DNA here is from genome assembly GCF_051961495.1 of Cytophaga sp. NCBI lineage: Bacteria > Pseudomonadati > Bacteroidota > Cytophagia > Cytophagales > Cytophagaceae > Cytophaga > Cytophaga sp. The sequence goes on from NZ_JBQCDF010000185.1 coordinate 13,052, forward strand.
TATTCGAGCAATGGTGATCATTGAACCAGGAGATACCTGAGGTAAAATTTCAATAATTTTACCTTTAAGAGTAGGCTTTGTTTTACTATCAAATTTCAATTGTACAGTTTTACCAATAGCAGTTCCGGAATTAATTTCGTTTTCATAAAATTTGGCATCAACCCATAGTGTAGCATAATCGGCCAGTTCAAATATATTTTGTCCTTCCATTACAGTTGTTCCTTCCGAGACGTTTATTGCTTTAACGGTGCCTGTTGATGGGCTGGTTATCGGAAAAGGTATAAGTGGTTTATCTCTTAATTTCAGTTTATCAATTTGATTTTTTGTTAATCCCCATAGCAAAAGCTTGTTGAATGCATTTTCATAAATACGGTTTAGCAATTCATCATTTGGGTTCTTTTCTAATAATTTCCAGTTTGTAATAAATTCATTTTGTGTTGCAGTCAGTATCTCTGAATAAATCTCATACACAATCTGCCCTTTTTTAATAATCGTCCCGGTGGTTTTCACAAAGAGTTTTTCAATCCTGCCATCTATACGGGCATTAATATATTGTATCGAACGTTCATTTTCTTTGACAACACCTGTAGCATAAATTTGATTTTCGATGTTATCAAATCCTATTATTCTGGTTTGAATGTTTGCCAGCAATGTTTGTTCCGAACTTAGCTTAAGCATATTGGATTGCATTTGTTCCACTGAAATGGGTGTTAGTTCCATGTGGCAGATAGGACACTTACCTGGCTTGGGTTCTATAATTTGCGGATGCATGGAACATGTATAGTATGTTTTTATGCTATGTTCATGCAGGTTGTTGTTTTCTTCCTGAGTTGAACAGGATAAAAACAAGCATGTGATGAATACAAATAATAAGTATTTCATAGCTCAATTGTTATCGGTTGAAATGAATGCTTCACTATCTAATAAGTAAGATGCTACTGGTGCAATGCTATCAGTAGCATTCAATCCGGATAAAACCTCAATCCATTCAAAGGATTGTTTACCTGTTTGAATTTTATGAGCTTCATAGCCTAACTGTTTTTTAACAAATACGGCAGAATTCCCTTTTCCTAATTGTACGACTGAAGCTGCAGGTATCCAGAGGTTTTTATCTTTATTATTTTTAGTGGAAATATAGCCTCGTATCAATGTGCCGATTTTAAATTGACTGTGGTCGCTGCAAGTCATATAAACGCGTAGTGTATAAAAGTCTTCTGTATTATCAAAAGACTTTTCTATAAAATCTACTTTTCCTGAATAAGTGGTTGTGTTTATAATAACATCAACCGCGTCTCCGGTTTGTATAGAGCCAATATCTGATGGCATTACTTTGAACAATGCCCAGATACTGGATTCATCTGCAATGGTAAAAATTTCTTCTCCTTTTTTTATATAATCACCTTCGCGTATTAATTCTGCTACAGAAGTATTGGCACTCATGTCTGTTATATTTCCTGAATTGGGAAAACGCAATGCATGCGCTACCATATCGGTGTTTTCTGAAACAAAATGAATATGTCCATTTGAAGTTGCATAAATGGCAATGGTAGCATTTACTTGTTTTGTTCTTTCTATGTTTGAAATTTCTTTCTCATTCATACCCAGATTAATCATTTTTGATCGAATCGATGCTTTTGAATATTCATCCGATACATCGTTTGTTTTAAGTATGTATAAGTATTCATTTTGAATGGTTAATAATTCGGGACTATACAGATCCAATAATTTTTGTCCTTTCATTACTTTTTCAAAATTGTATTTGACATACATTTTTTCAACGCGGCCTGCAATGCGCGCACTGATGGTATTTACGTAATCAGGGTTGTAAGTTAAATAACCCAATGCACCAATTCTACCGGTATGATTTCCGGTTGATGGAACAATGGCCTTTAAGCCTGATAATACAAAACGATTGGTCGGTTGAATTAATGCTGCTAATGTATCGGTACTATTTGTATGGGGCATTAATTCTAAATCCATCCCGCATTTTGGACAAATACCGGGTTTATCGGAAGTCACTTCCGGATGCATCGGACAATAATACATCTTACTATGGTCGTGCATTTCGTTGTCCATTTTTTCTTTGGTATTTTCTCTCCCCTTGTTACAGGATACAAATACCAATAGTATTACTAATACGCGTAGCATGTGATTAGTAAATTTGAGCTTGTTTTTCATATTCTGCCTGTAAGGTTAATAGTTCCAATAAAATGTCGTAATACTGCATTTGTGTCATTTGAAGGTTCATGCGCGCATCTAACGTTTCAAATAACCCGCCCGTATTTTGTGTATATGCAATCATTGAAACATCATATGTTTTTTTGAGTGCAGGTAATAAAACCGTTTCATATAATTCAAGTTGGTATTTTGTTGATCTGATTGAATTTTGTAAGCCATATAATTTCCCGATTGATTCGTTGATGATTGATTGTTTTTCATTCTGCAGAGCCTTGATCTGATAATTCGCTGCTGTAACATTCGACTTATACATTTTCGACGACCATGGCGCAATAGGTATGGTCATCATACCCATTAGAGTGAATTGATTTGGATTAGAACCAAAAGCGAACATATGTCCATACTCGATACCAAAGTCGGGCCTGCCTTTGTATGATTCTGCGGTTTGTTTTAATTGTGCTACGCGAATATTTTTGTCGATGGCCGATACATCACTTCGGTTTAATAAAATGTTCGATGTATCTATGATCTGTATTTCATAATTTTTTACAACGGTGGTTGTATCAACAATAAATGAAATATTTTTATCACGATTCATAAGTGTGTTGATCATATATACTTTTTGCCTGCGTTCATTTTCCAACATCAATCGGTCTTTGTTCAACACAGCTAACTGAGATTTCGCTTTATAAATGCTTGCTAGGGATTCTTGATTGTATGCTATATTTTTTTCGCCCATCGTGATCATTACCTGCAGCGTTTTTTCAGCTTCTGTTAATACTTTTATTTTTTTATCTATAATCTGAATTTCGTTATAACTCATTTTTGCCTCAGCCATTAAATCATTTGCCGCTGTACGTTGTGTTTCTAATTCCACGGAAGACATAGCGCTCATATACGTTTGATTTGCGCGTAACTTTGATGGATTGGGAATCATTTGCTTTCCCTGTATCATCAGGTTGCCCATGCCCGGCATCATAGTGTTCATGCCATCAACGGTTTGTGTTTGTGGTTTCCAATACGACGTTTGATAGGGTGTCATGAAGAATCCAAACCCTATCTGCGGAGCATCCCAGGCTTTTGCACCCGTTGCCATTGCATCAAATGATTTAGCCTGGTTGCTATACATTTGTAACATCGGGTTGGATTGTATGATTGCAGATTTGATGGAATCATACGTAAGTACCTGTGCGCCCGCTGGCACACAGATGGTAATAAACAGCACAAATCCTGTGAGTTTATTCTTTAATATCGAGTACATCAATTTTTCCATGTTTATTCAACTCATAAATTTTCATTAATTCAAATACGATTGGAGTTACCAATAGCACATATATGGCAGATGTTATAGTACCTCCAACCAATGGTATTGTTATTGGAAGCATTACATCACTGCCAACGCCCGTGGCCCATAAGATTGGAATTAAACCGAACAAAGAAACAGATACTGTCATTAACTTTGGACGAAGTCTTTTTGCGGATCCGTCAATTACATACTTGCGGATATCGGCATCTGTGATACTGGCTCTTGAATTTCCTTTGTCATGAACGAGTTTTTCCATGGATTCATTTAAATAGATAACCATGAGCATCGCAGTTTCTATTGCCATGCCGAATAGAGCAATAAAACCCACAGCAACTGCTACCGATAAGTTTACGCCATAGAAATACACCATAAATACACCTCCCACCAGGGCAAATGGCACAGTGATCATGGTTGCAAGCGCTTCTTTCAAGGATTTATAGGTTGCATACAATACAATGAAAATAATTAATATCACGATTGGTAAAATCAATTTCAATGTTTTGTTTGCATGGATTTGGTTTTCCCACTGACCGCTCCATTCTACATAATATCCTTTAGGCATTTTAGCAATCATTTTGTTTAATTGCGCCTGCGCTTCAGTTACAGTGCTTCCCAGGTCTCTGTCGCGGACATTAAATAATACGGTTCCGCGGAGCATGGCATTTTCAGAATTAATCATCGGAGGGCCGTCTGTAATACTAATGTCTGCGATACTTTCCAGGGTAATTGTTCCAAACTGCATTGTCTGGACAGGCAAACGTTTTAACTCTTCCATGTTTTCCCGGTAAGCTTGTGCAAATCTTGCATTAACTGCAAATCGCTGCCTTCCTTCAATCGTTGTTGTAATATTCATACCACCGATTGCACTTTCAACGATCATATTCACGTCGTCAACTGTCAGGCCATATCTTCCTATGGCATCTTTTTTTATTTTGATATCTAAATACTTGCCGCCAACAATGGGTTCTACATACAAATCTTTTATGCCGTCAATATCTTTTATGGCCGATTTGATTTTTTCTGATAATACATATATAGAATCTAGTTCCTGTCCGTATACTTTTATACCAACATCGGTACGTACACCTGTAGAAAGCATATTGATCCGGTTAATGATTGGCTGTGTCCAGCCATTTGTAACGCCCGGAATTTGAAGTTTCGCATTCAGTTCATTGATAATATCATTTTTTGTAATGCCTTCCCGCCATTGTACATGAGGCTTTAATAAGATAATAGTTTCAATCATACTGATAGGAGAGTTGTCGGTTGCTGTTGATGCTCTGCCAGCTTTACCCAATACATGTTCAACTTCAGGTACCGACTTAATCAATTTGTCCTGAATCTGAAGAATACGTTTCACTTCGGAATTCGAAACATCAGGCAAGGTTACAGGCATAAAAAGAATCGAACCTTCATCCAGCGGTGGCATGAATTCAGTGCCAAGCTTAGTAAGCATGAATGCCCCTGTTAATAATAGTATTATATTAATTGTAAGAATTGTTTTTTTCCATTTTAAACAAAAAACCAAAATGGGTGTATATGCTTTTTCCAATCTGCTTGTTATTGGATTTTTTTCTTCAGGCTGTAGCTTACCTTTCAATAAATAAGAAATTAATACAGGCGTTAACGTGATGGCAAGAAAAGCATCTACAATCAAAATAAATGTTTTTGTCCATGCAAGCGGATGAAATAATTTCCCTTCCATGCCGGTTAATAAAAACACCGGAAGGAAAGAAGCAATTACAATAATGGTAGAATAAAACACACCCGGTCCGACTTGTCTGGAAGAGTTTTCAATCAAAGCCATGCGTTCTTCGTTTGACAATGGATCAGTATGCTTATGAAATATTTTTTGTATGAAGTTCATATTTTGCTGGTTAAAGAGTATTTGATTTTTTCTCCTGTGCATCTGCAATATGGCGATATGAATTTTCAACCATTACAATACCATCATCTACTACCACACCAATCGCAAGTGCAATGCCTGTTAAGGACATGATATTAGAGGATATATCAAAAGCTTCTAAAAGAATAAAACCTACGGCAACTGAAATTGGCAGTTGAATAATAATAATTAAAGCGCTTCGCCAGTGGAACAGAAATAAAATGATGACGATTGATACAACAATTAATTCTTCTATCAATGTACCCTTTACAGACTCGATGGCTTCTTCAATCAAGATACTTCGATCGTAAGATGCTTTGATATGTACTCCTGGGGGTAATCCTTTTTCCACCTCTTTAATTTTTTCTTTAACCGATTTAATTACCTGATCTGCATTTTCGCCATAGCGCATTACTACAATGCCGCCCACTACTTCACCTGTGCCATCATAATCAAAAATACCTAAACGCAGATCGCCGCCCATTTGCAAACTTGCTACATCCTTTATTTTTATTGGAATGGAATTGCGCGTTGAAACAGAAATATTTTCTATGTCTTCAATATTTTTTATATAACCCAATCCGCGAATAATATATGCCATATCTGTCATTTCGAATTTTCTTCCGCCTACATCGTTATTGTTGGCTTTTAC
>NZ_JBQCDF010000186.1:0-4238 GCF_051961495.1 Cytophaga sp.
AAATGTAAACGGGCTCATCCGTTCTATCGTCAAAACCCATTTTACCTAAAATAATGTAGCAAAGACCAGTATCAAAATCTTCTGAAATAAGACCCGCATGTTCCAGGCCAATTAAAAGCTTGCGGTTACGCATATCGGCAAGGATCAGCTGGATGATTTCTTTTTTATTTGCTTCAGTTGTGGTTTCCATAAAAATAGCTGTTTGAGATAAATAATACACAAGTATAAGCACTATTAATATTATAAACAAGTACTATTAGTACTTTATATTAGTCTTTTCATAACCATAGCTTTACTTCCTATGAAAACACTAGGATCTAAAATAAAGGCTATCCGTGAAACAAAAGGATTGACACAGGAAGATGTGGCTTATGAGCTTGAAATCACATTAGGTGCTTATTCGAAAATTGAACGTGGAGTAACCGACATCAACCTTTCTAGAATTGAACAAATTGCCAAGTTTTTTAAAATGAGTGTAACGGATCTTTTTGGTTACGGAGAAAAGTCAGAAGTCGAAAAACTGAAAAAGCTTTTAGACGAGAAAGACAAAGAAATTATGGAGCTTCAAAAGAAGTTGATTAAAGCAATGGATAAGAAGTAATTTTTATATTTCACTGATAAGATATGAATAAGCTAATCAAAGAAAAACGTAAGTTATACTTAAACGAAAAAATAATATCCTCTAAAAATATTAGACAACTAGCAGCTGTATTTGATAATGCTGCTAAAGAATTGTCTAACTCTAATGATGATTTATATATTATTTATTCTCTAGATGCTGAAGATAACTCATCTTATGAAAGTGAATCAATTGAAATATTTGCAGAAAATGGTTTGATCGATAACAAGACTATCAAAAAAATAAATATGAGTTTGATATCATTTAAACAATCATACAAAATTGAGCTTCAGTTTACTCATTCAATTGAAAATAAGGACTTAGAAAATTATATATGGGTTAGCGGAAATGATACTATTTGGGTTAATGGCATTTTAAAACAATTTGAAGATATTGTTAATCAAAGTGAACCTCAAATCGGTTCTAAGAAAAGAAGTCTATTAGTAATAATAACAACATTTATAATAGGCTTTCTTTGTTTAAGATACTTTGTACTATTCGGACCCTATTTTAGCAGAAAGGATACTAATACCTTGGTTTCATTATTTGGTGTTTTGGGTCCGTTAATTTTATTTTTTACCCTCTTTATTAAAAGTTTAGATTTCATTCATGAAGGATTTCCTAATATTGAATTAAAAACTGGTGAAGAGTATTTACAGAAAGCTCGTAAACGTAAAATATTAATACTTGGAATAATTACATCAATAATTTCTATTACCGCTAGTTATATCTTTGATTTCATAAAGCCTTAGTAAAGTAAAAAATATGGGAAATAGATTCGATTCTTTTACTGTCTCCATTTTTATGACATTATTTTTAATCTGTTATCTATACTAGTTTTTTGGGAGAAGCGAAGCATTGCCCTATAACACACTACTTTCCAACTACCCCCTTCAGCGCCCTCCCCACGGCATCCGAGTCATACTTTAAACGGATCTTATCCATGGCTGCATAAAGGTTGAGTGTTTTTTTTGGGTCGTCAAATAAGGTGATCTGGTAGGAGCCGTGCACCAGATTGCTTAAGCGCACTAAAGCAAAAAGCAGACGAACCATTATTCGTCTGCTTTTATTTTTAATAGATTACTTTGTTACCTGTGCGAAGTATTTTCTTTTTGAGGAGTTGGGCGTATCACCAAAACTGGATCTCCACCAATCATCTGTACGCAGTGGTTTAGGTGGTTCGTCCGGTCGGCGCCATTCAAGCGATTCGCGGAAAGAGTAGTGCGAAAACAGGCGCATGAATTCTCCCAGGTAAATATCGGCCACACGAGTATCACCACATACCAGCAGCATGTTTTCATCATTGCCGGTTGTTGAGGCATCGCTGAAATTTGCAGAACCGGCAATAACAATTGGCTTCGTACTTAAGGGATCAATAAGCATGAATTTGTTATGGATGTACTTTACGTTGTTATTAAAACCGGTAAGGTTTTCCAATACCCAGCCATCAAACTTATTTGTACGGATATGGTTACCAATTGCAAAAATATTCTCCGGCATGTTGCGTAGTTCCTGTATTTCATTTTCATCGGCCTTTTTGGCTGCTGCTTCACTGGTGCGGTAAGGCCTTGTTTTTTTCTCCAGCAATGCCAGCCTGAAACCTGCTGCTGAATTTCTATATACATCTTTAAAGACTTTATTCATGCCAAACGCAAAGGTCATGAACAAGCCATCTTTAGCGGTTAAGGCCTGGTCGCTGTAGTATGTCAATGCATCGAGTGTTGTTCTGGGGCTAAACAGTACAGCAGTGCCTTTCGGTAAAGTTGCCGACGGTATAGCACTTATCTCCTCTACAGCAGCCATCAGCTCCTGATGCGCGAGGTCCTGCTGCAGTGCTTCCCAATACTTCAGATACAAAGCCGCTACGGATTTACTTTTAACTACATGCGCCACGTTTGAGTGCCCGAAGATACCGCCTATGGAAAAATTCGTACCGCCGGTCCACACTTCTATGGGTTTATCATTCTCAAGCTTAACAATAAATTTATTATGCGCGATGCCTGATTTGTATGTAGTGCGTTCGGTACAATAGTTTTTCAATTTATATTTTGCCACCAGTTCTCTATTCTCTGTTCCCGGAGTTTCACCTTTGGCATCGTATACAATCTGTATGTCCACACCTTTTTTAATGGTGTCTTTTATAAGTTTTAAAAAAGGTTCGTACTTGAATTCATAAGCGGCTATGCGCAGTGCCTGTTTGCCAGGCTTGCAGGAAGTAACAAACTGCGTCAAGGCTTCATACAAACCTCTTGAAAGCCATTCCTTCATGGCAGGATTTTTTTCAAGGTCTTTGGGATCAACATCGCCGAACCTCCGCTCAAATTCCTGTGACGCTGCCGTGTCTCTATTGAAGTATACATCCTGCTTGCCTGCTTCGGGGCATTCTGTTGTAACCGTTACTGAACATTCGGCAGCGACAGTTAATTTCTTCGGTGTGCCTTTCAATGCGCGCACAGTATACTTATATTTTTTTCCGGGCTCAGCAGAATAATCTGCCCACTGGAACAATTGGAAGGGCTGCTTGTTTGAAGGATACAGCGCACCGGCAGGAAAGCCGGGATCTGTTTCTTCAAAACATTTCATGCCTTCCAGGTATTTTGCTGTACCATTTTCATCGGTACGCAAAACGGAGAAGCCCATTAACCCTGCGCATTGGGATTTTGGGTAATCAAAGCCTAAGGTTACCACATAGGTACCCGCAATGGCATTAACTTTCAAACGTTGGTTTGTTTTAGATGTTCTCATAATTGATTGGGGAATAAAAAAACTACTGAAAAAGAAATAGCTATGTTGTATTGGTTTTAAATATAGAAAATAATTTTCTTCAGGCAATCCTGAAACCTATCACTATACGAATTCTTAATAGTACGATTACATGTTTCAGACGCGTTTATCTCTTGAATTTTCATTAAACGAAATGAGGTTAAACATTTCACGCATGCGACTTCTGATGCGGTTTCCGTATGCATCTTCAATTTCCTGTGCATTGAGGTTTGTGGTGATGTGTGTAAGCATGCCGCGCTGTACAAACAAATCATAGCGACTGAACAGGATCTCTGCCATTACATTGCACTCGTTGCCGTAGTACTTAAGATTGTTTTCTGTACCCAGGTCGTCAAAACACCAGACCTGCGGCACCTTCATATCTTTGCTGGTTTTAAAGGACTGGTAGGTGTATTTGTGCAGCATTTCATAGCCGTGGGTCACGAAGTCGTAACTCACCTCGCGGCATGATTTGATGAGGTACTTGTGTGTTTTGGGATTGATAAAATTGATGAGCCGCATCAAGGCTGTTTTGCCGCAACCGACGGGGCCCGACAATAAAATGCCTTTGCTGAGATTGATGTTATGCACTTCCGCATTGCGTACATCTTTGATGGTGTATACCAGTATTTTAAAGATTACTTCATAATCTACAGGATCTATGGAAAATTTATTTCCGTAGAGCTCGCGCCCCTTTTCATTTAAAAATTGTATGCATGTTTCAAAATCAAGGATGCTTTCCGCTGCTGGTTCTTGAGGCTGGGCGTCGCATTGGCTCTGTATAAACTCAAAGTGGGTCTGAATAGGTCTTGTTGCTGTCTGCATGGAGTTTTCCTGGTTTTGTTGCGGTAGCTGG
>NZ_JBQCDF010000187.1:0-2445 GCF_051961495.1 Cytophaga sp.
TTTCTTACTGCAAAAAATACGATGAAAAAGCTGTTGCTCAATTATTGAAATACAGAAATGAAGTTTTTGCGCTCCGCTATACACAAACAAGCATGAATGATTCGTTGATTGATCTGTATGATGAAAAAACAACTGACCTGATCAATAAAGTACGTAACCTCAAGTCACAAACAGAAGAAATTGAGCAACACCAATTAGCTGCACAGTTAGAAAATGAAATCATAAAAGCTGATACGGATGATATTCTGGTATACAGAAAAAATTATGACCAGATCGCAGAAGCTTACAATAGCTTCCTTGAAGCAAACAAAGAAGCTATTGCAAACAATCCATCACTTAATAAATATCAGAAGAAAAAGACATTTTCAGTACCTGCAGCATCAAAGGCTCAGCCTGCTTAATTCTTCTTTTACAAAGTCCATTAATTCTTTAATGTACGCTTTACTGAAATCAAATTTTATCCCGGCGGCCTTGTAGACCTCCGGGATTGATTTTGTATAACCCAGTGCTAAAGCCTGTTTATATAGGGCGTATCCTTTTTCAGGGTCTTTTTTATAATTCCTCCATACAGCAATAGCGCCTAATTGAGCCATGCCATATTCAATATAATAAAACGGTACTTCAAACAGGTGAAGTTGTTTTTGCCAGGCTGTTAAGCGGTAATTTTCCAGTCCGTTCCAATCTGTGGTACTGTTTGAAAACGGATAGAATGATTCTTTCCACATCTGCTCTCTTTCTTCCGGTGTGTGTGTAGGCTTCTGGTAGATCGTATGCTGGAACAAATCGATTGTTGCTACCCAGGGCATCGTTTGCAACACACTTTCAAGGTGTTCACGTTTCGCCCTGTTCAGGTCTTTGGGATCTTTAAAGAAAACATCCCAATGTTCCATGCTCATCAATTCCATGGACATGGATGCTAACTCGGCCACTTCAGAAGTCGGATGTTTAAATACATTTAACTCCAGGTTGGCAGTAAGGAAAGAATGCAGGGCATGTCCGCCTTCATGTACCATGGTTACCAGGTCTCTTAACGATTGCGTTGCATTCATGAAGATAAACGGAACACCCGTTTCATCCAGTGGATAGTTATATCCACCCGGTGCTTTGCCCTTACGGGACATCAGATCCAGGTGGCCCATCTTTTTCATCGTGGCAATGCAATCTGCGGAGTAGTTGTCCAGGGCAGAGAAGCAGGTAATTGTTTTCTCTGTCAGATCATCTGCATCGGCAAATGGTTTCAACGGCGTATCACCAAAATAATTGACAGACAAATCCCATGGTCTTAATGTATCAAGCTGCAACGCTTTTTTACGTTCTTCAGCCAGGGTATTCAATATTGGTACCACTTCAGATTTAATCGCATCGTGGAACGCATAACAATCGGCAGGTGTATAATCAAAACGCCCCATGGCGCTGAACATATAATCCCTGAAATTACTAAAGCCGGCATTCAACGCAACCTGATGGCGCAACCCGATAAGTGTTGTATACAGATTGTTTAATGTATCTTTTTCGCTGTATCTTCTTTCATTTATTTTCTTCCAGGCTTCTTCTCTCTTACTGCGGTCCAATTGAAGCAGGTAATCAGATGCCTGCTGCATGGTGAGTTCCTTGCCATCGATCGTAACGGTCATGGCTCCGGAGATGGTTCCGAATTCATGGGCAGTCTGTTCTATTTCTGAAAGCAACGGAATGTTTTCTTCGCGATAGATATTTTTATCTTTCTCAAGCAATTTGATCACAATATCAAATCCGTCCTTATTCTTCAGCTCAGGCAGAAAAGGATCTTCAAGCGCCTTGGTATCCAACTGATTTGAATACGGAGCCATGGCAGGCTGTAATTCGGAAACGAAATAATTAAAGGCATTTTTAATTTCTTCGTTTGTAGTGTCGCAAGTCATCTTAATGTAGCGCCAGCCCAGGTCTTCTGAAATAGCGGATTCGAATTCGCTTCTGTCAAGATACCATTTGTATAATTCTTTGGAAGAGGAAATTTTTCTCGAAACCAGTTCGTCAAAATAAGGCTTCAGGGCATCCCAGGTAGTAACCTTAAAATCTGCCGGAAGATATGCTCTTTTCATACGTAATGCTTAGTCAATTTCAATTACTGTTCCTGCTACTGCAGGTCTGCCAACACAGGTTAATATATACCCGTTTTTCACTTCTTTTTCAGATAAACCATCCTGGTCACCCATTTCAACTTTACCAGACAAGCATTTACCCATACACGCTGTACAAAGTCCGCTCATACATGAATACGGCAAATCAATATCTTCATCAAGTGCACTCTGCAAAATGGTTTTACCAGGCTTTACAGCAAACTTATATTCACTGCCCTGGTACATCACTGTTATTTCATTTGCATCGCCGCTATGTTCCGGTACGCTTACAAACACAGAGTCGTGTTAAATTGTAGTAAAAAAAAAATATTTTTTTATTTTTTTT
>NZ_JBQCDF010000188.1:0-55996 GCF_051961495.1 Cytophaga sp.
ACAATGGGGGTGTTTTGATTCCCTCCTCAACAAATGCAGAGGCACCATACGATTATACCATTACAGGTTTGACTGCCGGAACATATGTGTTCACGGCTAAAGCAACGGATAATGCCGGCGCGGTAACAACATCAGTAGCGGTAACGGTAACCGTGACTGCGGTAGTACCTGTGAATATAGCGCCAACCGTTACTTTAACAGCGCCGACCAATAATGCTACTTATACTGCCCCTGCTTCGGTAACATTGATTGCAAGTGCAGCGGATGCTGATGGTACAATTTCAAAAGTTGAGTTTTACAATGGGGGTGTTTTGATTCCTTCTTCAACAAATGTAGAGGCACCATACGATTATACCATTACAGGTTTGACTGCCGGAGCATATGTGTTCACGGCTAAAGCAACGGACAACGCCGGTGCGGTAACTACATCAGCACCAGTAACAGTAACCGTTACTACAGGTACAACACCTCCGGTTGATGGTTGTATAACTGAAGCTGTTCCAGTGGCTTCTCAATGGGTTGTGCGTAATAGCTGGGCTGACCAGAACAACGGATCGAAAGTTGTAGCAGCTGTTGATGCGATAAACATTAAACACAGGGCATGGGGCAATACAGAACTATGGGTAATAGAGTCCGGAAAATCTATCAATGTTGTAAACGGACAAACGTACACGGTATCGTTTGATTTTAAAAATGATGCTCAAAATGCTGTTTCGGGCATAGATGTGGGATTTGCAACAGCAGAGCAGTGGAATGGTGCTGTATTGGCACAACCTGCTGTTACAATTAATTCAGGTCTGCCTGCTGCTTACACTGCAAAAACAATTACGATCACAGCAACAACCACAGGGTCGGTATATTTATCTTATAAATTAAAATTCAGCGGGCAGCCATCCAGTGAAGTAAATGTATTCATGAAGAATATTTCTGTTTGTTCTTCATTAGCTGCAACCACACAAACGTTAGCTGCGCCTGCAGGGGTTGTGACCGGCGCTAATCCGTTTACAGACCAGACAACGATATTAATTCCGTATGCATCCAATGTAGCGTTGAATATTTCCATCATTAACTTATCAGGTGTTACGGTATGGCAATCATCATCGTTCCAGACAAACCAAACAATCTATGTAGGTTCAGGCCTGCCGATAGGTACATACATTGTTAATGCATATTATGAAGGTAAAACCAGTACCTTTAGATTGATTAAGCAATAATATAGCATTGATTAAAAGAAAAGGGGAGCATTGCTCCCCTTTTTCATTTGTATTAGAAATCAAGTTTTTCTTTCAGTAAACGATAACCTGTTCTGCTGATTGGTAAAGTTGTATTATTTTTCAGAATCATCTGATACGACGATTTTTCATAGGGTTCGATGCGTAGAATCTCACGGATGTTGATTATATATGATCTGTGGATACGGATGAAAAAAGAAGGGGCAAGCGCCTGCTCAAAGTATTTCATCGTCTGGTTTTTTAGAAATTTTCCTTCCTCTGTGTAAATCATCACATAATCATCCTGGCTTTCAATATAACGGATATCAGCGCTTGGAATTATTTTTATGGAAGTAGCTGTTTTTACAACAACACGGTCGAGTCCGCCTTCAGGCAAAGGCGGCTCTTTAAGCAATGCCTTGACTCGCATAATATCCGCAGCTTTTGATTGCAAACGATCCATGATTTTATCAATCGATTTTTTGAACCGGTCTTTAATAAATGGCTTTAATAAATAATCAAGCGCATTCATTTCAAAAGCTTTGATGGCGTACTCCTGGTATGCAGTAGTAAAAACCACTATGGGCGGCGTATCTAAAAGTTCCAGCATTTCCAGGCCTGTTACTTTGGGCATTTCTATATCCAGGAAAATAACATCCGGTTGAAGTTCCTGGATCGCTTTCAAACCTTCAAAGCCATTGGCGCATTCGGCAATAATTTCGAAAGCCGCGTATTCTTTCAGGAACAAACGGATTACATCTCTTGCCAGAGGTTCATCATCTATGATTATGGTTCGGATCCTATTCAACGGACATTTTAATATTGTGGAATAATAAGTTCTACCTGAAAGATACCGTTTTCATCTTTTATTTTCATCAGATTTTTTCTTCCGAATAGTAAGAAAAGTCTTTGTTGTACATGTTTCAATCCAAGACCATTTCCGCGTTGTTTTTTTACAGAAGCATCATGGTTGTTTTGTATCCGTATGTAGAGGGCATTTTCTTTTACGAATCCAATCAGCTCAACAGTGACCGGATCAAGTGATTCGAACAGGCCGTGTTTAATTGAATTTTCAAGCAACGGTTGAATAATCATGAATGGAACTTTACAGGCTGCAGTGTCATCTTCAATATTTGTTTCAATATGCAGGCGATTTTCAAATCTTATTTTTTCAATGGAATAATACAGTAGCGCATTGTTAATTTCTTCACTAAAGGAAACAGACTTTTCTTTATTTTTTTCAATAGATAACCGTAAATAACCAGACAGGTTGCTGAGCATATGTTGTGCTTTGTCTACATCCTGCAATAACAAAGCATGAATGGAATTTAAACTGTTAAAGATGAAATGCGGTTGCAGCTGTGATTTTAATAAGTTCAGTTCGCTTTCGGTTGCAAGCGTTTTCCACGCTGCTTCTCTTTCAATACGCACTTTATAGGAGCTGTAATATTTATACAGGTAATAGGATAAAGCGAGAATACAATATAGAAATGAGGCAATAACGATCCGGAATACACCTGATTGGAGAATAAAATCTATGAATTCCATTTTGGTGCTGCTATGTATCAGAATTGCTTTAGTAATAACATACCAGAGAGAAATAAACATGCCTGCGGCCGCGAAGTGATTGAAGAGGTGGAGGGGGATGCGCTGATTTTCTATACTGATGAAACGTACCGTATACCACGATAGCAATCCGATGGCTGCAAACAATGCCGTAGAAACAAAAGCATCGAGCAGGCTTAATGAGCGTGGTACAGCATAAAAATATATGTCTATGCATGCATGGGCACACAATACCGGTGCCCATGCAGATACATATATGTACAGATTTTTTTTACTTTTAAGAACCGGATGTTGCATGCGCTAGGCCCGTTTAATTTCAATGCCGCCCATGACAACGCTGCCGCGTAAAATAATTGTTGCTGCCGGATCTATATGTACATTGTCAGAGTATTGATCTTCGTCTTCAATGCCGCTCATGATCGGTGTGATTTCTGATTTGATGTTCCACTCCCGGGAGATCTTTAAACTGATTCCACCCATGACAACGGAAAGGTCAATGATACAACCTTCTTTGGATAAATAACAATTGGTCATGTCTAGCTCTACACCACCCATGATGGCTGTGATCTTCCCGCCTTTGAAATCGTAAGAGCTCAGCTGACGCGAATCGCCGCCCATGATGGTTGTAATTTCGAATAAATCTTCATTCAGTGAAGTTTTCATAGACGTAGTATTTTTTTTGTTTTTTTTCTTGAATCCTGATCCGAATAATACGATAACGCCCAGCAGAATCAGTAGTGCCGGCCACATCTTTTCAATATCAATGGGGGGCATCATACCGGTAAGAGGTAAAATGAAATAGGTGCCGATGGCGATTATAAGCAAACCCTTCATGAATGATTTGTATAGAAAATATACGCCGGTAAGTATTACTGCCATTTGCCAGGAGAATACATACGAAGGAACAACAAAGGGCAATGCGTTGAAGTTATACAGAAGATAGAAGACTCCGGTGAGAAGCAGAAGTGTGCCTGCCCAGATGCGTTTGCCGGAAAATGAATGTGCCATAGTATTTGTGTTTGTTTAATCTGTTTCAAACTTACACAATCCTGCAAAGCAGGAAAACAACAAATCGGTAAACGGTAAAAAACAGGGGGCGAATGGAAAAAGGCTGGCATTATTCTGCTGAGAGTGCCAGTAATATTTTAGTAGTTTAATATTCAGGCTGATTACATGTTAAAATTGGCCTTTACTTATTAAGCACTGTTAACAATTCATGATTCAGAAACGGAATGGCTTAAAGCGGGCATCGGGCCGTCAGATAGTTTGCATATCCTACAACTTGTAAGGCAACAACAACTATAGAAACAACAGCCATCAGACTGATAATTAAAAAGGCTATTGCTTTTGTTTGTACGGTAGCGTCCTTTAATTCAATCAGCTCAATCAGTTTAAAGAATGTTTTGGTTGAACGCCATGAAAAGACAAAGAACAGCATAAAAGGAACCACGATGGCTGCCAGTGCAAACGGAGTGCATGGATATGAATGAAAGTATCCGACAAGAATAGAGATCAGTCCGGAGCTGCCGCCGGAGATTAATGCTGTTTTAGCTTTAGCCCCAATAAACAGCACCGAAGCAATGCCGCAGCCGATCAGGAAGATACCGTAGAAAATCAATAATACATTCATGTTCACAAGGTCTTTATTAGTAAGAAAGTGAATGCATAGCGCATTCAAGAGTTGAATCTCACCAAATACATACGTTTTTCCAAATACCAATTCATGCAATAGCAAAAAAGGAAAAATAGGTTGTACGGGTTGTGCGTTACTAATTTTGTGAAATTTAAATGTATACATAGATATTTAATGTTATTTTTGATAGCGTATATCCAAATAAAAATACTGTCAAACGATTTTAGATACGGAACATGGGAATTATTAAAGAAGATCATTTAATAATTATTAAAGCATTGATTATTAAAGATTTAAAGTTGAAATACAAGAATTCAATTTTAGGATATTTCTGGTCTTTGCTGCATCCGGTCATTTATATAGCAATCTTCTATGTGGTGTTCAGCAAAGCTTTCCCTACTGTAGAAAATTATGCATTGTATATTTTATCCGGCATCCTGTTCTGGACATTTTTCAGTACCGGAACAAGTCAAATGACAAACTCCATTGTGAGCGGCGCTCAAATATTAAAATCAATTTATATTCCCGGGTATTTTTTTACTTTATCTTTATTAGCAAGTGCACTTATCAATTTCATACTTTCATTGATCCCATTTGCTTTCCTGATGTTTTTCCTCGGAGCAAAATTTGATTTCAATCTCATTTGTATCATACCGGTTACAATTTTGTTTACGCTGTTTACCTATGGTTTTGGCCTGATGCTGGCATCGTTGAATGTATTCTACCGGGATGTGAACATGATCTGGATGTCATTCAGTCCGGCGATCTTCTATGCAACACCTGTGGCGTATGTTATTGATATCGTTCCTGCAGAATGGAGGGTTTACTATAAGCTGAATCCATTGATGCATTTTCTGGAAGCAATCCATCATGTCATCTATAATGGTTTGTGGTTAACCTGGACGGAGCTCGGAATACTTTCACTGCTTGCTGCACTATCCATGTATATTGGTACAAGCATTTATTCAAAATTAGAAAAAGGTTTTGTTTCGAATCTATAATTATGAGTCATACAGAAAACATCATTGCATGTAAAGACCTGAATGTATCTTTTTATATACAAGGTCATGGGATGGGATCATTTAAAGAATTTTTGATGTCACTTGGTACCAAGAAACCATTTGTACGAAAACAGGTGCTGTTTGATTTGAATCTGGAAATAAAGCGTGGCGAATGTTTTGGCATTATGGGCCGAAACGGTTCGGGAAAAAGTACCTTCCTTCGCGTATTGTCAGGCATTATTAAACCAGACTCCGGTGAACTGCAGGTGAACGGCGCCATTGCACCATTGCTGGCATTGGGGGTGGGGCTGGAGCAGGAGCTGACAGGTTATGAAAATATTGAGCTATGCAGTTCACTGATGAGAATTCCTTCGGAAAAAATAAAACGTTCCATCGATATCATTCGCGATTTCAGCGAGCTTACACATGATCAGCTGAATATGCAGGTGAAACGTTATTCTTCAGGAATGATGAGTCGTTTGGGTTTTGCGATTGCTGTGTGTTACGACCCTGAAATTTTTATTATCGATGAAGCGCTTGCCGTTGGTGATTTATTTTTCAGGGAAAAGTGTTACAGGCGAATCGATGAGATTATTGCGTCGGGTGCTACGATTATCTTCGTTTCCCAGGACCCGAAAGAGTTACAGCGTATCTGTAAACGGGGAATGATTTTAGAGAAAGGCCGGATAAAACACATTGGTGATATTGCAAGCATTCAGGATTTTTATCAATAATTCTGCATGCTGAGCATAAAACTATTTTAGTGAATCTTAAAGCGATTCCAGGATAGTTTTAATTTTTTCTGTAATGGGTTCTGCTGTATAAGGATGAAGAACATTGTGTCCTTCAGATCGTAGTGTGTTCCACAGCTGCTCATCTGTATAAAGTTTAATGATGCAGTCTGCAAGTGATTGTTCGGTTTCAGCAACCAATACATTTTTTTCATGTATCATATTCATGCCTTCAACGCCTATACCTGTTGAAATAACAGGTAAGCCGAATTCCAGACTCTGGCCGATTTTACCTTTCATGCCTGCGCCATATCTCAAAGGAGCAACAAATACTTTATGGGCATTAAAGTGAGGTGTAACGTCATCAATAAAACCCGGAACATGTACTTGTTCTGAAATCAATTTTAAAACTTCCTTATTCGGGTTGTTACCCAATAGGGTAACGTTCATGTCCGGAATTTTTTTCCATACCAGCGGCATGATTTGTTTAACCAACCACACTACCGCATCTGTATTGGGCGGATGGTTATAACCACCGATAAAGAGCAGTCCCGAGCGCTTATTAAATTCTCCGCTTTCATTATTTGAAACATCATACCGGATGGTATGAATATTAGGAATCACCGCTGTATTTTTTACATGTAAATCTCTTAAAATAGTTTCGTCGGCGGGAGTGATTGCAAGGGTAACAGTAGCTTTACCGGCCGCTGAAAGTTCCATATTCTTTACTGCTTTCCAATCATTTTTTTTGTGAGGGAATAATTCGTTCTCTCTTTTTAATCGCAGGAAGTGCAAATCGATTGTGTCGTATATAAATTTAATATTTTGGTTTTTTGATAATCCGGGATGATATTTTTCAAATAATTCCGGTCTGCAGATCCATGCAATATCTATAGAGGGCAGAATTTCATTTAATTGCCGGACAATGCTTGTATAGTACTTTTTACTTCTGAATAGTACCTCAACACCCATTTCCTGCAGTTCATGCGTATAGGGCTGCAGCGCTTTTTTGTCATCGGGCAGAAATGTTATTTTATATCCCAGCTGCTGTATAATTTTGATAATCCGGAACAATCTGTTTGAACCGGATTCTTTGTTATAACACGGGACATAAGAATCTATGATCAGAATATGTTTCTGTTTATAGTATTTCAACAAGGACGCGGGAATGTTTTTAACATCTTCATTGAAGTAATATGCATCAAGCTCTTTTTTCCATTTAGTTAAAAACTTTTCCTTGTTGATTACCTGATGTTTTTTTACACCAGCATTCAGATTGGTGCCCGAAGTTATGCCTTCGTAATGCAGTGCTTTCGAAGCCGGACAATAAACAACTTTTTTATTCAATTTGTGACGTACGCTGAAACACAGGTCTGTGTCTTCGTAATAAGCGGGTACAAATAATTCGTCGAAGCCCCCCAGGGCATTAAAATCTTCTTTTCTTAACAAGATGCTTGCTCCTGAGATGTAATCGGCTTCCCGCACATAGTTAAATGTAGAAGCATATCTGTGATCATGTTTCCCGAAGTTATATCCGTTTCCGTTATTCCAGATTATACCACCTGCTTCCTGGAGTTCTCCGTTTGGATAGATCAGCATGGAACCAACCAGACCAATAGAATTATCAGGTTTGATGCGGTCAACAAGCACTTCCAGCCAGTTGGGCTGTACGTATGTATCATTATTCAGAAAACAAATGTATGTGCCTTTTGCCTGTGCAGCACCAGCATTGCAGGAACGTACAAAGCCCAGGTTACTTGCATTGGTGATGACATGTATGCCTGAAAACTTTTCTGTCAGCAATTGCAGGCTGTTATCTGTCGATTGGTCATTCACAACAATGATTTCGCAGGTATATCTGTTACTGATGTTATGGTATAAACCACTCAGGCAATTAATAGTGTATGCAGCCTGGTTGTATATTGGAATAATGATGGAAACGTCAGGTGCTGCATGCTGTTTGAATACAATGGTTTTGTCATCAGGCAGGCTGGGTAAAGACAATCCTTCAAGAAGGCCTTTGGATGAAACCTTTCGTGTTTTGATGTATTTGTAAGCGATTTTTTTTATCATCCAACCAGGAATTTGTAAGACCTCCTTTGAAAAAATATATTTCAACAGTAAACGTAATTCAAATTCACCGCGGGGATTGGAAAACTGTGAATTAAATTTTTGAACAATTTTATTATAAAGAGAAAGGAGCGTACTCATTTGAGCATTGTTGATTTAGAAATTTGGTTGATTCCAACGCTATTCGTTAGTTGAGAAATTTCTTTAGCATGTTCCGGATCTTCCACCATTTTGAATGCGTGATCCAGTTGAGTTCAGCCTGCAAGGATTCGTTGTCAATAGTTAATTGTTGTAATGTGGCGGGTAATGTAGTAAAAGAAATTCCTTTACTTTTTAATTGTTTCCGGGTGCCCGCAAGTTCAGCAGAATCTTTCCACCAATCAATCAACATAGCGGCAGTACCTCCGGATGGTGTATATTCCTGCAGAGGCCTGATAGAAGAATATGATTGCAATTCTTTATAGAGTTGTATGGAATCGGGGAATACTTCTTCGCAAAAGAAATGCTGTTTTTGGTTTTTGTTATTATTGAATTCTTTGCTGTTGAAAATATTTGCCGTGTGAGCATTTAATCTGAATTCAAAAGAAGTATTCAGCAATTCGAAAAGTTTTTCGCTTTGCTGCATGGCGTCCTCTATATCAATCAATATAGAACGTTGAGGATTTTGTTTAACAAAGTCCAGTATCTGTTGGTTGTAAAACTGCCAGCTATTATACGTTGATATCGGTTGGTTAACTAATTCTATGTCGGTGCTTCTTCTGAATAAAGAATCGATTACTTCCCAGGGTTTTCTATAGACAAATAAAAAAACAGCATTGGGCAGCAGTTCTTTATATACATTTAAAAATAAGGTTGTACGCGGGTCTTTCCAGCCCCAATAAGCAGATTCATTTTTTTTAATAATGGATTCAAGCTCTTTTTTTTGTGTTGGATTGAGCGATTGAACTGTATTCAACGACCAGCCGTCGGCATTAAGATGTTGCTGTGTAAGAACTTGTTTATGGAAGGTTAAAAAATCTTCATTTTCAAAATGACCCAGATCGTTGCCTACACTGGCCCGCAGTAATTTATCACCAATGTCTAAGCCTGCTTTTTGCAGAAGGGATGTAGTGAACGAGGTTCCGGACCTGTGCATGCCTACAATGATCAAGCATTTAGATGAGCTTTGCATTTTCGGTGTTTTGATATTTTACTAAAGTATCATCTAAATTCATAAATGAATTCGGCAATTTTGATTGTAATTGCTTTTTCCATTTATCTTTAAATTTTTGTGCGTTGATCTGCTGGTATCGTCTCATGCCGGCATTCATATTTGTGCCGGAAGTGACGCCTTCATAATGGACAACTATTGATGCCGGCTGATAAACAACCTTTTTGTTTAATGTATACTTTATGCTAAAACACAAGTCTGTATCTTCATAATAGCCCGGGGTATACATTTCATCAAAACCTTTTAATTGTTCAAAGTCAGCTTTAGAGATCAGGAAAGATGCCCCTGAACAATAATCAACTTCACGTATGTAATTGTATTTTTTATTGGATATGGAACCACGTCTTCCGTAATGATAGGTTTGACCATCCTGCCACACGATACCGCCTGCTTCCTGAAGGTCGCCATCACCAAAGACCAGCTTCGAACCTACGATACCTATTTGGTTATCACTTTCAATAAGTTCAATCATAGAAGTGAGCCATTGTTTTTGCACTACGGTATCATTGTTCAGGAAACACAAATAATTCCCTTTGGCCAGAGAGGCTCCTTGATTACAGGAAAGCACAAATCCAGAATTGTGATTATTGTTATGCAGGCGAAGATTTGGAACCTTGCTTAAAAGCTCTGCTGTTTCATCGGAAGAAAAATCATTAATTACAATCACTTCATAGCTTACTTCAGGACCGGTATGTTCCATGATTGCCCGCAGACAATTACATGTGAATGCTATATTATTGTATACACAAATGATAATTGAGACTTTAGGAGAATCCGTTTTAGGAAAATGAATTTTTTTTATTTCCGTAGCAATATCATACTGGTTTGGAAAAATAGTTATGTTTAATTTTTCAAGTTTCGGATTAACCAG
Source organism: Cytophaga sp. (assembly GCF_051961495.1). Taxonomy (NCBI): domain Bacteria; kingdom Pseudomonadati; phylum Bacteroidota; class Cytophagia; order Cytophagales; family Cytophagaceae; genus Cytophaga; species Cytophaga sp. Next base: position 10,294 of record NZ_JBQCDF010000188.1, read on the forward strand.
GCTTTTCAGGAAAGTGAAATTCTTATTGAATAAAATGGATAACGATTCAATGGAATATTTAAAAAATAAACGAAAGCCGATATTAGAGAAACAAAAACGGATGAAATACCAAAATGAAAATTTACCCTGTTTATTTCTACCATGAGCAGTAAAAATAGAAATGGTTTTTAATGTTATTATCCTTAGGTTATTTTTAGTATTTCGTAGCATTATAATAAACCTGAAAGTACATGTTAGATAGGTTGGGGCTGTAAATTCCGGTAATGGATGATCTGGATAAGTGGTTTATTTTGACTGACTATAAAATGACAATTCAATATTTGGAGCTTTTCTATTTCTATATAATAATTTAGCATTATTTCATCATAATGTAAAATTAACATATTCGTAAAGGTAAAATAAATACTGACAAAAAAATACAATTACGACCATTTGTAGATTTCTTTAGAGTAATGGTATAATTTTATAGATAGAAAATGGATGGATTTCTCTTAGAATAAGGAATTTGTATTTAAATTAAATGCCGGAAAATACAAGTGCGATGAAGCAAATTCAAAATATTATACAGATTTTAAGCAAGCTTAGAAAGAATCTATTAACAGGATTAATTTGTTGATTTTCAAAATTGTAAAATCGATTTTAAAGTTCCTGGATTTAATTGTCATACGTATATTTCAGATTATAATTTCCCTGCTCATTTTTTTCAATGTAATAGTAAAATCCCGGTCCTTCCAGAATTGGTGAATAGATAGTTGAATCGGCATTCCAGTTATTCACTGCCTGATAAAAAAGAATATCTACGAGTCGCATCAATACTGTCTTATCCGGACATTGGGTATGTATTTCAACAGCAGCGCCACTAGCCTGGCAGCTTGAAATCTCATATGTGATGCCCGATTTGAATAACTGTTTCCAGGCGCATGGGGCACCGGCGCTACGCTCTTTTTCAGTAGATTTTTTTCCTGTTAATGAATCAAAATTTGCTGCTATATAATCATAACCTCGGTCGCCTGTATATGTCCGCAGCAAAAACTTTCCTACTGGTAAAGGGAAACAGCTTTTGTTCCATGTGGCTGTATATTCCCGTAATTTCGCCACCCTGAACGAATCCGCCAACATGTAATCCGGGGAATTGTGTTTTAGGCTTGTTGTATCAAAATCTGATGGATGTTGAACGGAAACAGTTTCGTTATGGCTAAAATCAGTGCAACTAAGAAATACTGCACTTAATATGAATAAATATTTCAGCATAGCTTTCAATAGATAATGGGCTGTATCGACAATATACATTTTTCAGAGCATATTTTTAAAATGAGTAACTATTAAAAACATGCCGTAGATGTGATTTATACAACTTTTCATAAAAACCATATAAGGTAATTTTTTATGAAAATGAGAAATTGTGCTCATAAATCAGTAAACCTATGAGCATATTTCAAACTATTTCAGAAGAAGAAAAAACTTCTTTGCTTAATTATCCTGTTTATATCACCTTGCTGGCAGCTAATAAAGACGGGCTGCTGGACGAAGAGGAAAAGAAGGCTGCCGTAGATTTGTATCATGCGAAAAAATCCGTGTGCGAACCTCTGCTGAAAGAATTTTATAGTGAGCAGGATGAAATTTTTGAAAAACGCCTCGTAGAAATAGATGCCGCTTTGCCTGAAGGAAGGCATGAAAGGGAGGCTGTCATACAAACAGAGCTGACGTTCATTTCAAAAATTTTAGCTAAGCTAGATGAAAAATATGTGCATGCATTGCGACAAAGTATGGAAGCTTTTATAGATCATGTCTCGAAAGCACATCGCAGCACGTTGGTGAATTTGATTTTTCCTATTCCGATTACAGGCTTGTCAGATTAATGATATCAAACATTTTACAAATCAGCATATGAAAAATAACAAGATGTACAAAAATGCTTTTCGGGATGAAAAGTGGGAAAACAATAGCGGTAATAAAAAAACTGTTAAAAGACACCGGTTCACAGACGCCGATGAATACGATGATTGGCGAATGGAAGATTTCCGGGGCAGGGTCCAATCATTCGACAGACTAAAAAAATGAATTGTATAGAAGGTGTACTCCTTCTATACAATTCATTCATTAACCAGAAGATACTGTTCAAGATTGTCCAGGCAGATCATTGGATATTCTTGTCTGTCGGTTGTGGATTTTTGAACTACTTCAATTGCCTTTAAATATTCTGAACTGGATTTAGTAGTGCTTACAAGTATCTCATGCTCTTCCAGCGTATTAAAGGTGTCTTCCGCAAAATTAAAATGCGGATGAGCAGTTTTGGTATCAACCTGATAATGGCGCAGCGCTATTTTAATTGGATTGCTTTTAAAGGGAAAGCGATAGCCATAGCGTGTAACCTTATCTTCGGACCCGCATTTATCCAGGTGCGACGGGCTTAAATATTCCATTTCATATTCAACAAAATCGTATTCTTTGCTGATAGCAATAATGATTTTGGAATTGCATTTGTGAATATTTTGATTCTGGGCAAAAAGTAAAAGCCTTAAATAGATAACTCTGCCGTCATCTCTGGTTTTGAAATTGTAAGTGATGCAATAGTAGGACTTTAGCATTAGTATTTTTTCTTGGGGATGTAGTACTAATATACAACCTGAAAAGAATGAATAAAAATATTTGGGTGTTCCTGCAGTGTATAAATTAAAAAATAATAGGCAAGTCCGTCCATTATGGGATTAATTCTATAAAAATCAGAATGAAACCCAGCTTATAAACAAACGGATTATTATATAAAACTTACCGGTAAATAGTTATTAAAGTGTCATTTTTCTCATCTCAGAGAATTAAAAATTTTTTGGATACGTATTTTTTAGCCATTCATCAAGTGCTTCAATAGAATCAAACAAGTGTTCGGTTTCTTCTCCATTTACATGATTTCCGTTGAAGTCGTCTATGTAAATTTCAACTTCAGCATTGCGGTCTTTAATATGCTCACGCATACTTGTTACCAGGCCGTGAAATAAAGCGTGGTTGAATGTGGAAGCTTCCGTTAAAATTGCATGATTGATTTTTAAGATTCGGGTGTTGGTTGTTATCTGTTCCATAGCTGTAGGAGTGGTTGGTCCATATATTATAAGTTACATTTATTTTTTAGAAAATGCAATTACAACATTTTAAAGAATCGTTATAAGTTCGCCATTTAAGCTTGTTAATAGGGTTCTGAGAAATTAAATTGAATTATTCAATCAAAACCCTACAGCTATGGAAAAGAAATCAAATATCAATGTATCCAATACAGAGCGCATTGCATCAGTACTGGCAGGTTCGTATTTCATGTATCGTTCATTAAAGAACCAGCCTAAAAACTATGCGGCACTTGCTTCAGCCGGACTTTTATTGTACAGAGGTATTACGGGCTATTGTCCGGCTTATGCAGCTGCGGGTAAAAGAAGATTACCTGATCCGGTACAAAATATAAATATTGAAACATCTGTGATTGTGAACAGGCCGGTTGATACAGTGTATTCATTCTGGAGAAGGTTAGAAAATTTACCGCTGTTTATGAAGCATCTGAAAAGTGTTAAACAGAAGGATGGCGGCAGATCTGATTGGGAAGCTTTTATACCAGGTGGTTTAGGCAGTATACACTGGGAAGCTGAGATTGTAAATGAAAAACCAGGTGAAGTAATTGCCTGGAATTCTCTGCCTGATTCAACCATTCAAAATGCCGGTAAGGTTACCTTTGAAGATGCGGGCGTATTGGGTACTGTGCTGCATGTGGTAATCAGCTATCAGGCACCTTTGGGTATTGCAGGGGAAAAAGTGCTGGCGCTGTTTACACCACGGTTTGAAAGAATGATCAAACAGGATATCGCAAATTTTAAGCAGTATGTTGAAACAGGCAAGCTGCCTGAGAAAGAGCCCGCAAAACAAAACGAAAAAACTACTTATTAGATCTGATATTATTGTATAGGGATGCGTTCGGATTTACTATTTAACGAAGCCAGCTATGAAAAAGACATTTATGATTAAGTCGTTGCTGATTGCCTCATCGGTATTATTGGTATTGTCGGCCATGAAGCCTAAAGGGAAGGATTTCGAAGTTGTTAAACCTTTTGATAAAAATAAATATCTCGGGAAGTGGTATGAAATTGCCCGGCTGGATTATTCCTGGGAGCGGAATCTGGATAATGTGACTGCCACCTATTCATTGGATGATGCAGGAAGAATCGAAGTGGATAATAAAGGATATGATACCCTGAAAGGAAAATGGAAACAAAGTATCGGCAAAGCAAAGTCTGTTTCGGATCCGCAGGAGGGAAGACTGAAGGTTTCGTTTTTCGGTCCGTTTTATGCCGGCTATAATGTTGTTGCAGTTGATGAAGAATATAAATACGCACTGGTTGCGGGCGAGAATACGAAATACTTGTGGCTCCTGTCACGCGAAAAAAATATACCGGAAAAAATAACCGGGGAATACCTGGAAAAGGCCCGTTCACTGGGCTACAATACCCGACCAGCTTATCTGGGTGAAACATGACCGGGACGAGTAGCATATAACAATTACAGATGGTAACTTCTAAAATTTAAATTTATATTCCAGCGTAATAATATATTCGCGTGTTAATCCGTCGGGCCTGGTCTTTCTTGTTATAAACGGCTTGCCCATGTTCAGATCAATACTGCTTTTTTCACTGAGAATGTAATCAAAATAAAGGGTTCCGTTGAATGTCAATCCTTGAGAACCCTGGATTGATTGTTCTGGTCCTGTTGCCGGAGTATATCGGTCATCTTTCAAATGATAGATTGCAAGAGCGCTTGGAGAAACTGTAAAATGCTTTGTAATCTTCACCGGATAAGTAATACGCAGCAATACATCACCGCTTCTTTTATAATTATTTGTAGATTGGAAATTCTTAAAAGGTGAGTTTGAAGGATAATTTTCTGATAAATAATGATTGTTATTTTGTATCATAGGTTGCTGTAAACCTGCTGTAACAGATAGTTTTTTTACTTCGTATTTCAGGCCGAGAATCACATCAAGTGTGCCAAGGCTGGCCTGGTAATCCATGGGAAGCGAGGTGCCTTCGTCATTCACCTTATTTCCATCCTGGAGTGGAATTTTAAATCCTGCCAAAGCTGTTGTGTTTTTCAAAAATGTATAACCAGTATTAAGATATAGATCTGAGAACCCGGTGGTGGAGATATGTGTGTCGGTATGATTCATTCCAGTGAGTTTAATGTCGGCGCTGATCTTTTCGGATACAGATCTGTGATATTCAATGTACGCACTTAAGACAGAAATTGAATAGTCAGCTTCGCCCTGAGAAAAACCTACGGAAAGATAATTTTTATATATCTGGTTCGTGGAGTCTTCAATATCAGGCTTGAATCCATTTAAGGTGCAAAAGCCCGCGTCGCTGCAGCCCTGCCCCCGGACGTTATAAATGAGGAGATATTGAATGAATAAAAAGAAAATGAAATGGGCTTTGAATGTTGGCATAATAAGAGCAATATAAAAAGCTGGGGTGAATTCTTTTGAATGTGCCAATATTATGCCAGATTTTTATCCTCCTTGGCTTGTTTGTAAGAGTGGAATTTATTTGAACAAAGGCGGATATTAATTAAATTACTGCCTATATGAATGCTGTACAACGAATAATTCCGCTGCTGACTGCTGCTGTTTTTTGTCTCCTAGCAAGCCATGCCGTATCGGCTCAGCAACTCACCTTATTTAATATAGATACAAGCGCCTATCCGGTTGTCAAAGCAAATTTTTTTGCAATAGATGCTTTTGAAAACCAGATAACAACCTTGAAAAAGGAAGATGTCTTTGTCAAAGAAAATTCCATCAGCCAACAGGTACTAAAGGTTGTTAATCCGGCTGGCGCAAAACCCAAACAAATCTCACTGGTATTGACGATTGATATATCCGGCTCCATGGAAACGGAGTATATGAAGCTTGCCAAGAGTGCTGCAACGGCCATAGCTAAAAAAATTCCGCTGGACGTTTCGGAATGTGCCGTAACAAGCTTTGATGACATCAGTTTTGTTAACACGGATTTTACAAGGGATCGTGCCAAGCTGCTGCAAACCATACAGGCACTGACACCTGCAGGCGGTACAGATTATAATAAAGGTTTTACAAAAGCAGATGCCGGCGGACTTGATATCTTAAAAAACGGATTGCACGAAAAAGTACTGATTTTCTTAACAGATGGTTATGGCGATGTAAATCCTTCAGCGATTATCCAAAAGGCCCAGGGAATGGGCGCACGAGTATATGTAATCACTTTGGGTATGAATGCACCCGATGAATTAAAGCGCGTGGTGAAGGCTACCCAGGGAGCATTTTATGAAAATGTTGTTTCTGAACAGGAGATCAATGCGATTTACCTGAGCATTTTATATCGTGCCCAGGGACTGACAGCATCAAGCATTGAATGGAACAGCGCAGCTACCTGCGGATATTCAAAGAAAGTATTATTCGGGGAGAACAGTAACAGTATGCGACAGGCTGCCATGCAATACAGTGTACCGCCTGCGCATGTTGTCCGGCTTCTATCGGAAGCAGGTACGCTTACTTTCAATGAAAAAATAAAAGAAGTCCAGGTAGCGGTAAAAGCTGTGAACGGAGATTTTATCGCTACTGCTTTTAATTCTTCCAAAGCTTTTTTTGCAATAGATGCGACGTCTTTTCCTCGTACGATAAAAAAAGATTCAGCTGTAACATTTACTGTAAAGCATACAGGATCTTTGAACGAATTCGCTTCAGGAAGGATTGAACTTACATCGGCCGGTTGTCAGTCTGCATTTATTTATTTCCAATACCAACCACTGACAGATAAACCTGTTGTAAATCTTATTTTCCCCGACGGTAAGGAAAAGCTCATTGCCGGGCAAGATACACTTATCCGCTGGAGTACACAGAATGTGACTGATCCGGTTAACATATCATTGAGTTTCAATGCAGGCAAAAGCTGGATTTCAGTTATTGATAGCAGCAGAGATGATTTGTTGAACTGGAAAATACCGAACATGCCTGGTGATAATAACCTGATCAAGGTTGAGGTACTTGCCACGCAAAAGAAAAATACGATAGAATCAAAAGTGGTATATGATGGTTTTAAAGATATCATGAACGCATATAACCTGAGTCCGGATGGGAGCAGATACATTACACAAACAACCACGGAATTGTTTTTACATGATACGTATACCAATACAGTGATCAATAAAATAAAAAATACAATCAAAAAAGGATACTTCATTTTTTCGCCTGATGGCCGGTATATATTTATTTACGATGAAGGCAAGCCTGTTCGTGTATATAACGGGTATACATTTGAGTTGATTGAAGAGTGGGGCGTATTTAAATATACATTAAGCAATTTTATCGAACCATATATTAATAATGACCTTACGCAATACGTAGCCCGCGATGCCAGCGGCAAGCTGGGAATTTTTCATTTTAAAACAGGCGGTATTGTGAAAATGGTTGATTTTGTAAAAGGTCGGGAGATAACAGATTTTACTCATAATTACATAGTATCCATTGATGAAACGAATCACCATGCCTGGGTGTGGGATTATGGAAAAGAAACAAGAGTACTCGAAATATCCGTACCGAAGGAGCAGATCGTTAATGCAGAATTCAATGAAGATGAAAATGTACTCCTGGTATATACCTGGGGTGCTGACGGATCAAACCAGGATTTTACAGCCTACGATCTGAGCGGAAAACAATTATATAGTTATAAAAATTCTGCACGCGCATTCATGTCGCTCGATACATATGGTAATTATGCATTATGTTCCGTTGGAAATTATCCGACCTTGATCGATATGAATACCGGTAAGGTACTGCATACATATACCTTGCCGGGTTCTGTGAAATTCGGCTGGTTTGTTCCTTTCAGTAATGGAAAATATGTATTGTTTACCAGTACCTCATCAGACAATGTATATATGGCCACTTCCGGTATTGAGGATCCTGAAAATAATCTGGCGGCAGATCAGTCAGCAGCAGTATTTACAATCCTTTCAGCAAAGCCGTCGGTTAAGAAAATTGTGTTCCCACAGGTATATGCGGGCAACACGAAAGACAGTGTGATTACTGCATGTATTAAAAACATCGTTCCCGCAGGTATTGCCATTCGTGAAATGAGTATTGAAGGTGCGGATGCAGCAGCGTTCAGAATCCTGAATCCTGTTTCATCGGTTGGTATTGCTGCATTGTCGGCGCGTGATGTAGAGATTCGTTTTGCTCCTGTTAAAACAGGACTGCAGCAAGCAGTGCTAAAAGTGATTACGCTGAATGATACCGTTCGCACATCTATTTCAGGAACAGGGATTATAAAACCTTATGCTTTGAAATTGACAGAGCTGGATATGGGCACGGTAGAAGTTGGAAAAACAAAGGATACAACTTTCTCAGCAGTGCTTACCAATATAGGTACAATTCCATTGAACATTACGTCTGTCCGTCTTACAGGACCAGACAAGACACAGTTTAAAATTCTTTCTCCAACAAACGTTACAATCGCAGCCGGTGCTTCTGCCAGTATCAAACTTAATTTTGCTCCGACACAGCGCGGACGCACATCAACTCTGATCATCATCCAGACCAGTAATGCTGTAAGTCCGTTGAAGCTCCCTGTATATGCGGAAGGCATTTCACCAAGGCAATATCATGTTACATTTAATTTTATTGATGCTGTTACAAAGGTGTCTGTAGCAGCAGCGGTTACGGGTATGGACCGCCAGTCGAAAAAGGATATTACATGTATTCCGCTCAATAATGGTAAGAGTTCAGTATCTAATGTATATGCAGACCGTATTTATGTTTTCTCTATAACCAAGCCTGGTTATAAGAGTGTAGTAGATAGTATTAACCTGCTGAAAGGTGGTACTGATCCGGACATCAACAGAATTATAGAGCTTACTCCGGATGTGGTTACACCTGCGGTTACACGGACACTTACAGGGAATATTTTTATTAAATCAACGAAGTCGCCGTTATGGGCATTTATTTCTTTTTATACAATTGATAAAGTATTGGTGAAAAAAATAGAAAGCGATCCGGACGGGCTTTACACTGTATCTTTACCTCCGGGAAAGTATAGTATGCATGTGGAGAAAGAAGGGTATGTGAGTGAAATTGCAGTCGTGGAAATACTGGATGTAAAACAAAACCAAACGAAAGATTTTGAACTATCACCAATTAAAGTAGGAGAAACCATCAGTCTGCCGAATGTATACTTTGCCAGGGGGGGCACAGCATTGCTGGAAAGCAGTAATGAATCGCTTGATCAATTGTATACCATGTTGAAAGATAATCCTACCATGCGGATTGAATTGCTGGGCTATACCGATAACCAGGGCGACCCTAAACTGAATATACTTTTATCGGAACAGCGGGTAGCTGCTATTAAAGATTATCTGGTAGCCAAAGGCATTGCTGGAGATCGCATTACTGGTAAAGGATATGGCGGAGCCAAGCCGATTGCGAGCAATGCGACAGAAGAAACACGGCAGCTAAACAGAAGGGTGGAGTTTGTGATTGTAAGTAAATAATAGGCGACGATCCGGGATGTGCATTAGTCACCGCCGCCGCAACCGCCACATCCACCTCCACCACCACATCCACCTCCGCTTGATCCGCAGCTGCTGCTGCAACTTGATCCGCAGGAACTGCCGCAGTTTCCACCGTTGTGTCTTTGTGTATATCCTACCATGGGTTGCAATGATGTCGCCAGTATCGTGCCTCCCAGAAAATATTTCCATTGCCATGATGAATGTGCCGTTTCAGAAGGACTATTCTGAATGAATATTTTTCTAAACTCTTCCGGGAATGTTTTTGTCCAGAAATATTTTTGTATAAAATTTAAATATACGAACGCTGAAACAAAACAGAATGCAATGGTACAAAACAGAAAGAATATATTTTTATCATGAAGCACGCCGGTTACCAGACGAACCACAAGTATCATCATTAAGAAACCCCAAACAGATGCGGTACTTAAGATCATTCGCACATATATTTCGGATGAATAAAATCTTTCAGACAGTTCCAGTCGGATCCAGTTGAACCTTATTAGTAATGGCATGGAATTAACACCTTTTAAAATACTTGCATAAAAAGCGGGTTGCGTGTTTTTAAGTTCTGTATACAGAACATTTTCAATGGCATCTTGTATTATTGGTTCCTGTTTGAGTTTAAGTTTATTCTCTGCCGTAACACGAATGTTTTTTTGTTTGATCATACGGCTTACATAGTAATGCGTAATATAGGAAGGGTTCTGCTTTTCAATACTTATCAACTCCAACGCGGAGAGGTTGGAGATAATGCTGTTTCCTTTCCATGACTGTATCAGCTGCACTATATTTTTCTTGTATTGATAAAATATAATAGCGATTGATATAATCCATAACGAAATGATGGATATTAAAAAGTAAGGATTAGGAATTTGCCGTATGATTGGTGCTGTTAATAAATAGAAACCATATCCGGATAGGAGCATGAAACCTAAAATTTTATAGGCATCGTTCTCATTGTGCGAAGATTTTTTTAAAGGGATTGAATCGTACGGATTGGAATAATTCCAGAATGCTTCCGGTTGCTTGCCAAAATTTTCTTCATAGACTTTTTTTGTATATTCTTTGGCTTTGGCAAATCGCACTTTTTCTGTCGGGTTATGTGTAGATGGAATGTGTTCAATGCGTTTCCCCAATAAGTTGCAGAATGCATCGTAAGATTGAGAGAAAAGCAAATGCTGGTGCCATACAATGTCGACTACTTCTGATGGTGAAACCATGCTACTGCTGGTCGCTGCCAGAAACATAAATTTTTTGTATTCTAAAATCGCCTGGCTGGTAATGTACTCAGACCATTTATTTTCAAAGGCCAGTCGTATCGAAAAATTATAAGGATCGTTTGGGGTGTTGTCTAGAGGAAATGATTCTACAGAATTCCAAAGGTATTGATTATTCATAAAAAGAACTTAATAACTCAAATGTAAATAAGTAACCAGACAACATAAAAAGTATAACGGAAATATTTGTATTCAGGTTTTGACAAGCGTGGAATAGTTACACAATTATCGGAAAAAGTTATATGTTCTGCAGGATGCATTGATTATACCTTTTGCAGAAAGTATATTATACCATGTATTCGGAAAAATATATGGAAGCGTTTATCACATACTGGTCAAATCAGCTCTTTGGAAAATTTCAAAGTGTATCAATCATGATGGTATTTGGTATTATTGGTTTTATCATCAGTGTTTTATTTTATCATGCGATAAAATTTGTACTGATCAGACTTTCGGGGACCAGTTATAAAGCGGTAAGCCGGAACTTTAATTTTTCGGTACGTTTTTTTATTACGGTAGTATTTCTGAATATAGGAATCGCTTTTACTAATTTTCAGGACAAAACTGCCCATACAATCAGTAAAGTATTGTTTATCCTGATTGTTATTTCTCTTGCATATATTCTGATCCGCATCATTCAGTTTATAAAAGATATCCTGTATCTGAAATTTGATGTTAACGTTGTTGGTAACCTGAATGAGCGTCGTGCCCGTACACAGGTGGATTTTTTGCAGAAGATCGGCACCGCATTTGTTGTTTTTGTTTCCATAGCTATTGTACTCATGAGTTTTGAACGTGTGCGGGAGCTAGGTACAAGTCTACTGGCTTCAGCCGGCATTGCCGGCATCATCATAGGTTTTGCCGCACAGAAATCATTGGCAAATTTGCTGGCAGGTTTCCAGATTGCTTTTACGCAGCCCATGCGTTATGATGATGTGGTTATTGTACAAGGCCAATATGGAAGGGTAGAAGAAATCACCCTCACCTACGTGGTTGTTAAATTATGGGATGAAAGAAGATTGATTCTCCCGATCTCTTACTTTATTGATAATGCCTTTGAAAACTGGACACGTACTTCTTCGGAAATGCTGGGTACAGTAGTTTTATATACAGATTTTTCAATGCCGGTTGAACCCATGCGCCAAAGGCTGAAAGAACTACTGGAAAATGAAGGTAAGCTTATGTGGGACGGAAGATTGTCATTAGTACAGGTGACGGACATGAACGAACAATCCATGCAGGTCCGGATATTGGTAAGCGCTTTTAATTCAGGTCAGCTGTTTGATCTGCGTTGCCTGGTACGGGAAAAAATGATGCAGTTCATTATAGAAAAATATCCCGGCTGTTTACCGGTACGGCGGATTATTTCCGAACCTTTGTCTAATCCCCTTTCCGGCGTAATGCGTTCAGAAGCATAGTTTTCCTTTCTGATTTTTTAGTTATCTTCCTGAAGAATAATATAAAAGTACATGAACGAGTCTGCACATATTGTCGATACAAGGATTTTATCAAACAATCGGTATCCGTTAAAAGAAGTTACTGTAAATTACACAGGAGCAAACGGAGAGAAGCTTACAACCAAACGGGAAGTGTATGAGCGCGGCGATGCCGCCGCCGCAGTCCTGTATAATAAAGAAAAAGGAACAGTTCTTTTGTTGAGCCAGTTTCGTTTGCCGACTTTTCTGAATGGAAATGCTTCAGGCATGCTAAAAGAAGTTTGTGCAGGCATGCTGGATGGCGATACACCCGAGGTTTGTGTGCGCCGTGAAATTATGGAAGAGACTGGTTATACAGTAAAAGATATACAATCCGCAGGAGAGATTTATGTGTCGCCGGCGGGATGTACAGAGCGTATTTTTTTATTTGCGGTTCCTTATACGGCTGATATGAAAACAAATGCCGGTGGTGGTTTGCAGGAAGAACAGGAGTTTATTGATATAGAAGAAGTATTGTTTGAAGAAGCACTGCAAATGATTAAGAACGGTAAAATCCGTGATGCAAAAACCATGGCGCTGTTGTATTACCTGCGTGTACATGGATTAATGTAAATAACAGATTATTTCTTAAAAGAGCAGGCCAAACATATTGTTTGGCCTGCTCTTTTAAGAAAATGTAATTCGCATTGTTCTTTTTGCCCGGGTGGCTTTTCCGTTAAGGGTGCCTGGTGACCATCTTGATTTTTTTACAGCATCTATAACTGACTGGTCAATGGTTGGGTTAATCCCTTTGCCTGGTACTATGGAAGCTGTTGAAACACTACTGTCCGTTTCGATAGTAAATTGAATAAATACATTTCCTTTTACAGCAGATTTTTTTAGTTGAGGCGTATTTTCCTTCACATATGAAACAACATATTGAACAAACTTAACATCATCGCCACCTGAAAAAACAGGCATCGTTGAAACAACGACGTAGCCACCATCACTTTCTCCATGAGATGAATCTGTCTGGGCTTGTATATCCAGGCAAAGCAGGCATGTTGTCAGTAACAGAAAGAGAGAAAATTTCATATGAACTATGATTATTAAAATTATTAAAATTAATAAAATTTGAATCTGTTTATTTTTTTATATCGTACAGGTGTTCCATAATTGGATGCAGGTTTCCACTTTGATTTTTTAACAGCTTCAATTGCTGCTTGATCATAAGCAGGATTTATGCCTTCACCAGGCATTATAGAAGCAGTTGAAACACTGCCATCTTTTTCAATAACATATTGTACAAACAGAACTCCTGTTACAGTAGCCGCTGAATCATTTTGTGGGGCTGCATTTTTTTTTACATATGATGTAACATATTCTATGAATTTAGATTCGCCACCATCGATATATTCTGCTGCAACTTGAACATAAACATATGGTTCATCATTCTGGTTGAAAGATTTTTCCATAAAAGGTCCTTCATCATAAAGTCCGGATGAATCTTTCGTAACCTGTCCCTGTACGCTCAAGCAAAGTAGGGTTGATGTTATAAATAATAAAAACTTCATTTAATTTAAATTTTAATAAAATCTGAATTTGCTCATTTTTCTATATCGAACCGACATCCCGTTTCTGGATGCGGGTTTCCATTGTGTTTTTTTAATAGCGTCTATTGCCGCTTGATCATAAGCAGGGTTTATGCCTTTGCCGGAATAAATAGAAACATCTGAAACACTGCCATCTTTTTCTATAACAAATTGTATAAACATATTTCCCGTAACAGCAACTGTTGAATCTTTCGGGTGGACTGCATGTTTATGTACATAAGAAGTAACATACTGTATAAATGCCCCTTCACCGCCGTCTTTGTATTCCGGAAGTACATCAACCATTACATAGATTTCCCCATCATTTGGGGTAGGCTCTTCTATAGGTTCTTCGATCAGTTCGCTTTTTTCATTAGCTTTTGGGGGAGCCGGATTAACCTGGCTTTTTGCCTGCAAACAAAACAGCAGACTTGTTGCAAGTAGAAAAACAGAAAATTTCATTTTGTCCATAGATTTAGAATAAGTCAATATACCATTTTTTGAATATTTTATCAGGCCAGCTTCAGTATCTTTTTCAGGTACCTGTATTATGTTTTAAACAAGGGTATTAACAGATAGCTTTGTTTTAAAATGACAGTATCTCTCACTCAAAACAAATGCCAATTATGAAAAAGCAGGCAATTATCTTCATAATATTTTGTATTACCGTATTATTGTCATCATACAGAAACAGCGTATTATCAGTAGACCTGGTACAAGCCATTCAGGAGAAAAAAGTTCGGGTGGATATTACTTCTACCGGGGGTTATTCCGGAAAATGCATTTCCATGAAAATTGAAAACCTGAGCAATATTCCTATGTATGTAGGTATAACACCCGGTACACTTTTTATCCCCGGGGATGAAGGCGAACAGACCCTGGTTACGATACAAAGCAATGTAATTGTTTTGCAGAAAGCAGAAAGTAAGACCGTACTGGTTTCAGGCTATTGTACTGAACTGAGCGACCGCTGTCCGGCATCAACAACAACTTTTACAGCTGCTAAAAGCAGTAACATCGCTCTGGCAGATCTTGCCCGGTTAATGGCACCTTATACAAATCTGGAAGATGGATTTGTGCAGCAAGCTGTTTGGTGTATCACCGATAGTCAGAGCGTATCGAATGTATCAGGTAGTAATGTTACAGCTTCAAAAGCAGTACGCGAATATCTTTTTAAACAAACCGGACAAACAGATACCTGGTATCAAACCAGGCGAATACCGGAAATGACGGCTGACAGAAATATTGTCAATACTGCGGCAGAGGTTAAAGGGAAGATTGAATTTAAAGCAACAAAAACAGTGGAGTTGCAAAGTGTTGTAGAAAATGAAGCCGGTGAAGTGGTATGGACGTATCCTTACAAAACATCGTTACCGGCAGGAGATATTGTTTTTGATTTTGGTTTGAAAGTAAGAAACTGGAAAAAGGGAAACTACTACATCATCTATACCTGCGAAGGGAAGGAACTGGTGAATCAGAAGTTTACGATTTAATTCGTATAACCCCAGTGTTTATTTTGTAACACAAACGCAGTATCCTGTAACATAACAGAAAGCAAATCTTCAGAAATTCAGATCTAATAAATCAGAGTATTATTTTACCAGTTAATCCGGATTTCTATGAAAGTAATTAGCATTATATTCCTGCTATGTACAAGTATTTGCGTCGCATATGCGCAGACAAATAACAATCCTTTACCAGGTACTACTACTCCGGGAACCACTACGCCAAATCCGTTTCCATCCATCACGCCAAATAACAATGGTGTTCCTAACAATAGCGGAACACCTGATAACAATGGTTCTATAGATATTCCCAATAGTGTTGTGCCCAATAATAGTATTCCCAATAACAGCGGGGTGCCGGATAACAGCACTATTCCAAACAGCCTTAATCCGAATAATAACACAAATAACCAACCAGATAATCTTCAACCAGGTACTACACCTCCTTCTTATACGCCGGATCCCAATTCAGATTTGAATAAACCCGGAGACAAAAAATCACCGACGAATACCAATCCGGTAACGCCTATGAGTCCGTCGCCCGGGAATCCGATACCAGCAGATCCTAACAGCGAACAGTTATTGATCAAATAAATTATTTAGATCTGCCGGACACCTTAGACTGTGGCACAAAGACCATTTTATTTATCATGGGTTATGTCTTTTATATGATTTGGCACACAGATCATGTAGTATTATAAGTAAATCCCCAAACCTACAGCTACAAATCTGTATGAAGGCGAGGCGATCCGCATATGCTGATAGCCTGCGGAAATATAAAAGTTTTTGATGTGATACTTACCCTGCAACTCAAAGGTGTTTACCGGGTTTGCATTGATACCACTCCATTTTACCGAGGCATAGAGGCTGATGGGTTTTGTAACAAAGATTTCTGTATTAAAACCGAATGCAAAGCCGCCTTTCTTAACATCATTGGCTATATAATTGGCTCCCAAGGTAAAGCCCAGATTGAACCGTTCATAACGCAGCCGGTCATAACAAAAATCCAGATTGTAGAGCAGTAAATTATCATACTTGTCAAGTGTATAATCGTATTGAAACAGCTGAAACATTTCTGTTTGAAAATAAAAATATTCGAACGGACGAAATTTTGCTTTCAGGTGATTCCCATGCAAATCTTTGTTGCCGTAGAGGAAGTGATCTTCAATATCCATCCGGAATCCCTTGTGTGCGTTAGAATCCGCGCGTGTATAATTCCCGTCTATGGCACTGCGGTAAGGGTACTTACTTACACGGTTGTGCAGATGATCTTCCGTATTGTAATTGCCAACCATACCTTTAATAAGATAAACAAAAAGATTGCCTGCAATTGAGCTGGTTATTTCGTTTTCGAGATCTTTTCCGGTACGATATGCAGATTTGGGAGCCGTATATTCCTGCTGGGGAGTGTTGATGTTTTGTTCTTTGTTCAACTCTCTTTTAGAAGTATTGAGATCTGTTTGCCCAAAAACATTTTCTATATTGAGCAAAATAAAAAAAAGAAAAATATACCTCTTCAGTGGATCGGTTTTATCGCTCCCGTAGTTAAAAAAAGAAATGGTGGCCAAAAACATAACAACAAAACTAATAATTATCCTGTAAATATACAGATTGCATTTTTCCGGTAAATATTTTGTTTGTCCTGAAAGCAGGAAATTATTTTTACAACGCAGCAATAGGTTCTTTCGTATCGGAAGCGGCTTTTTGAAAGAAATTATTTCTATTTTTTTACTTATCTCGAAATAAATTCAGAGATTGTAACATATACTATTTCCTGGCTTTTATTTTTTTACAGCATGGCATATGAATATTATTCCGATGAGCAGATCAGGCTTATTTTAAAACAATTGACAGAAGGCGCAGATGCACATGAATTGTGTCGTAAATATAAAGTCAGCTTAGATACGCTTTACAAGTGGAAGGCACGGCTTGGCAGTACAGAGGATTTGCTGGAACGTTTGAAAGAACTGGAGGAAGAAAATTACATACTCAAGAATATGCTTTCGGATATACGTATTCAAAGGTATACAAATAATGCCAGTGAGATGGACCGGATATACCGGATACTTGCATCCAATATTCCCGGCACGGCTATTACCATTCTCGACCGCCAGGAACGCTATCTGCTGGCTGAAGGTGATTTTTTAACGACCATGGGCTATACCAAGGAAACCATGCCCGGTAAAAAGATTTCCGATATCATTACGCCTGAAAATTATCATAACTATTATGAAGAGATCATTAAGCGGGCATTTGCAGGCGAAACTATTTTGACAGACCGGCAAACATTGTCCGGTTATTATTCTCTGATGAAAGTAGTTCCGCTGCGTGATGGTAAAGGAGAAATTTTTGCCATTATGTTTGTACTGATTGATATTACTGCTCTTAAAGAAGCGCAGAATGATCTGGCACAAATAAACGAAAAGCTGGAAAGTATTGTACATGAGCGTACTGAGTTATTGAAAGAAGCAAACCGACAGCTAGAGGCTTTTACCTATTCAGTCTCACACGATTTAAAAGCTCCGTTGCGAAGGATCTCGGGATTCTCAAAAATACTGCTGCAGGATTATGCAGGCATCGGTGATGATGAGTGTAAACGTCTCATGAACCGGATCGCGATCAATGCTTCTGCCATGGAACAGCTGATTGATGACCTGCTGGACTTTTCAAAATTTCAACGCAAAGATTTGTCTAAGTCATCGATCGGAATGGATGCCATGGTGAAAAGTGTGTTGCAGGAACTTACCTCCGCAGAACTTGGCCGGACATTCGATATTCACTTAAATCCGCTTGAACCGGTTTTCGGAGATATAAGCATGATCCGTCAGGTATGGATCAACCTGCTTTCGAACGCAGTGAAATATACCCGCAAAAAGGAAATTGCAAAAATTGATATCGGCTGTACAAAAACAGAAAAGGAAGTGCGCTTCGCTGTAACAGATAATGGTGCTGGTTTTGATATGCAGTATGCGGATAAGATCTTCGGTGTGTTCCAGCGGTTGCATAATGCCGCTGATTTTGAAGGTACCGGTGTTGGACTGGCATTAACAAAAAGCATTATCGAACGCCATGGCGGTACCATCTGGTTTGAATCAGAAGTTGATAAAGGAACAACTTTTTATTTTACGCTTCCTGTTGAATAATTTTTTGCGGCAATCTCTTTTACTGTTATCTCATAACGAGGCTTTCATTTTCAATAGCCTTAGGAAATAATATATTATTCTCCAGATGGATGTGCAGATGTAAATCTTCCTCAAATTGTTTTAATATCGAAAAGGTAATTTTATATGTATTGCAGGCATCTGACGGAGGCGTGTACTGATTGGTTAGTGCTGCTATGCTTCTGAAATAATCGCCTTCTGCATTGTGCTCATACTTCATCATGGTAATGGGATTTTCTACAGATCCGAAAGGTGCGGCATGTAGTGGTGTATGGTGCTCTATAGATTCAGAAATACGTTTGATATAAGGAAATAATATCAGCTCTTCTTTTTTCATATGCATGGTTAATTCATCGGCTGCACGCTCAAAAATATCACGAACTTCAAAAAGCTCCGGGTGGCGGGAACCATGTACGTCACAGAGTTTAGATAAATATTTTTTCAGGACTGGTACGGTTTCTTCAACATAGGTATGGTGTTTTATCTGTATATAATCTGCCAGGAAGCCGGATGGCCATGACTGATAATTCAACGTGGGTTTTGCTGTAGCCTGTAATATGGTATCAAGCTCCTGAATAAGACTTGTACTGTTTAGCTCTTTCTCTTTGCACACTTCGCCTAGTGTTCGTTGGCCGTTGCAGCAAAAATCAATAGCGTATTTTCTGAATACTTCTGCCGTCTGAAAATTAATACCGGTAATTTCTCCAACCGGTGTATCAGTTGTTATCTTCATAGTGTTATTTTTTTAACCAATGTGATTTCGTTAAACGTGACAGCATTTATGGTATGCCCGCATCCTTGAAAAGCTTAAATCCAAAGATGCATAAGCTCACAATCTTGACTACCTCTGCAGCGACATAATAAAAATGCACACCTGAAGGTTCGACAAAACGACCTGCGATAATCGCATCAGCCCGGGCAGTCAGTTGCGGCAAGAACCAGGTGGATTGAATCATTAGTATTACAAGCGGAATAAGGATAATGTAATTGGATCTTTCAATCGATTGCCAGGAGAAATTTTTTGTAAAAAGCATGTTGAATAAAATAGATGCAGCCAATGCCCATTCAATTTTATTCAATGCGTTAAAAACTAATTTTCCAATACCAAGTCCCAATGCCAGTGTAATTCCCGGTGCGCGGAATTTTAGCCAAGCTTCCAGAAAACTGATGGCACATACACAACCGATCCATAAATAGGTTGAAATGACTACGGTTGGGCTATCGACAAATGCTTTCATAGGTGTAGTTTGGTAAGCGTTTTTTTTAGAATTTTATAGAATAGGTTTTGAAGGATTGTTCCTGTAGAATGCAATTTTGTAATGGAACATCTCTGCCATTTTCTCTGCGCGCCATTTGGCATCGGCAGCCTTGGTACCAGCGAAATATTTATCAACGGTTTGGTTGAACAATTGAATCCATCGATCGAAATGTTCTTTCGTAACGGGCAACTGCGCATGCGGCACAAATGGACTGCCATGATAGGTATGTTCTTCGAGCAGTACGGTTTGCCAGAAACGGTAAAGCTTTTCAAGATGCTCTGGCCAGTGGTCTTTTATAACACCATTGAATATTGGTCCTAGCAGTGGATCAACTTTCGCCTTTTCATAAAAATGATCGACCAGTATTTTTATATCGTCCAGTATTGCTATTTCTTTTTGTTCCATATTGTACAAGATAATATGCCAGAGAAATTTTTATCTTTTCAGAAATGTCAAACCATTTTTCTGGGTGAGTGATAATTCATAAATGCTCATATTTTCAAGCATGGTTCTTAATTCGTTGCGAATCGTTTTAAATTTTTCGTGTACCGGACAAGGTTGTTTTTCCGAACAGGCTTTTAAACCCAGGCCGCAGCCGTTATAAATACCAGCACCATCAATGGCAGAAACAATCGCACTTAATTTTATTTTTTCATTTGTTTCAGATCCATTTCAAATCCGCCCTGCGGACCTTTACTCGAATCTATGAGATTGTTTCTGGAAAGAACCTGCAGAATTTTTGCTGTAAATGCTTCCGGTGAATCTATCTGCGCGGCTATCTCTTTTAAACTGCTGCGCTTCCCGGCTTGTGACTGTGCAGCAATGTGGATGATGGACCGGATTCCGTATTTGCAGGCTTTGGAAAACATAATTGTTGGTTTATAAACCAAAGGTATAGGATTCTATTTCGGATATTATTGTCCGAAATTAAGGTGAATGATGATTTTTGTCATTATTTGGCGATCAATAAAAAAAGCAACACTTCTTATGAAGTGTTGCTCAAATGGTATCGATCATTTTGCTGAATTAAAAATGATCTAGTCAAGGTAGTATTTTTTTAAATTTTAATCTTCTGCGTATAATATAACCGTTCCGGATGCCAGGTCATGTATAGCACGGCGTCTGGGATTTTTGTTTATAGTAAAAAAGGAGAACCAACTCAGTAAGGTTTTAAATATTAATCGAACATATGCCTGGGCAATGTTGATTCGTCTATCATGTGCATTCTGTTTTCTTACACGTATTCCCATGATATAATTTCCCAGTGTACATCCGAATGTTTGCGCTACTGGTTCGTATACATAGAATAAACTAAGCAAGAGTGTTGCTCTCAGCCAATCCGGAACTTCATCAAAATTGTCCAGTAGCATTCCTGTTATTGAAAATAAAAAAAGAATCAGTATAAAATCGATAAAGGTCGATTTTATACGTTCAGTAAGAGAAGGATATATAATTGTTTTTTCGGTTGCTGTTTGCGGCGTGCTGAATTCTTCCATGATTGTTAGTTTGTTTTTTAATTTTGGGGAATAAATGATGTAATAGAATTACCTATGACTCTTATATTTATTTAAAAGTGTCAGGATCTCGTAAGGAGATTTGTCAAGGCCAGAGAGGTTTCGTTCTGCCGTTTGTTCTTTTGATATTACAGTAAGGATTTTATCCGTACCTTTTTCTGCAATGTGATATGCAATAATATCTTTCCAGGGTAAAATAACACCTCGCCGTGGTGTATCCATCTGCAAGGAATCTTCTGTTAAAACAATCAGCGGCATTTTGTAACTATGTGTGGAAAAGAAAGCAAATGAGGATACTCCGATGAGATGTATCGGAATGAGTATTGCAAGCATCGCATCAGAAAAATAAGCAGGGATCCCTGCAGCAATCAGCAAAGCTGTCATACCACCTACATAAAGGCGCTGCGTTTTTTTAGTATAGTGAATTGTTGTTGTCTGCATGCGTATAATGAGATGTACTACAAATCGGACAATTCAATATAGACTAAAATAGAATCAATGTCCGCAGTACTCAATGTTTTAAATGACATCATTTCGAACTTATTATATTTCATGTATAAATTAACAGCTGCTGTATCTCTTTTTTTAATCATGGCCTGTGGATCCTCTATAAATGCATAAAGCCATTCTTTTGATCTGCGTTTCGTTACACCGGATAATGCAGGACCTACAGCATCCTGATGAATTCTATGACAGGATTTACAATTATCTTTAAACAGACGTTCACCTGCAATATGGTTTTCGCCGTTTGCACGAAGGGCATTACCGCAATAAAATATTTCCGGCTCTTTTGGTTGGAGTTGGTCCGGATATATTAGCAGCATGGTTATGATCACGCTAAGCAGTACAACGATACTTAAAAACAGGATTTGAAGCTTATGAAAGAATTTCATGATAGTAGCCGAAAGATACAGAATAAATAGAAAAATTTTCTGATTGGCTGAGGTTGTTTCATAAAAAGATTTTAGCCGGTCTTTGTAGGTTTGTATAAACTAAAAAATCCATATCTTTAATAAAATTAAAAGATACATAGTATGGAATTAGGCATAGGCATGTTTGGCGATAATCATTACGATCTGCAGGGTAATCCGATGGATTCGGGCGGACGTTTGCGTGAACTGATCGAAGAGATCAAACTCATGGATGAAGTTGGGCTTGACTTTTTCGGGATCGGTGAACACCATCGTCCAGACTATGCTGTCTCAGTACCAGAGATCGTATTGGCTGCTGCTGCAACTGTAACGAAAAAAATAAAACTGGGCAGTGCTGTTACGGTATTGAGTTCTTCTGATCCTGTACGCATTTACCAGAGCTTTGCAACGATTGACCAGATCAGTAACGGGCGCGCGGAAATTACTGCCGGGCGTGGTAGCTTTATTGAATCTTTTCCGGTCTATGGCTATGACCTGAAAGATTACAACAATCTGTTTGAAGAAAAACTGGATCTGCTGGTGAAAATAAATCAGGAGAATCCCATCACCTGGAAAGGGAAGCTGCGTGCCGCACTCGATAAACAGGAGGTTCTGCCACGTGCTGTAAATGATAAGCTGAAAGTCTGGGTAGCGGTTGGCGGCACACCCGAATCAGTGGTACGTGCCGGTAAACTCGGACTACCGGTTATCTTCGCTATCATTGGTGGTAATCCTGCACAGTTCCAACCGTTGTTTAATTATTACCAGGAAATATACCAGCATTTCAAACACGATATGAATGCGTATGAAGTAGGTGTACATATGCATTGTTTTTTCGGTGAGGATAGTAAAAAAACAGCCGACGAATATTACCCTGTGTATTCTTCACAAATGAACCGCATTGGCCGTACACGCGGCTGGCAGCCCTACAGCAGAAATCAGTATGATTACGGTCGCGGCAACAACGGACACCTGATCATTGGTGATGCGAATGAAGCTGTAGATAAAATACTGGAGATGCACGAACTGTTCGGACTTACACGTTTCTCTGCACATATGGATGTGGGCGGACCTTCACACGCCTCACTTATGAAATCAATTGAAATCTTTGGAACGCAGATCGCCCCTAAAGTACGTGCGGCAATCAAAAAATAATAATAAGGACTACGTTCCTTGTATCTTATAAATGCAAGGAACGTAGTTGTTTTTTTACAGAGGCTTAGCGCTATCATTCGCTGCTGCCTGAATAGCTGTCAGCGCAATGGTATAGACAATATCATCTACCAGCGCACCTCTGGATAAATCATTTACCGGTTTCTTTAATCCCTGCAGCATCGGGCCCACGCTGATCACGTTGGCACTGCGCTGCACGGCTTTATATGTGGTGTTTCCTGTATTGAGGTCCGGGAAAATAAATACATTCGCCCTGCCTGCAACCGGACTATCCGGAGATTTTTGCAAGCTAACGCTGGCAACGGTAGCTGCATCATATTGCATGGGTCCGTCGATAATCAGATCTGGTCTTCTTTCTTTAACGATGCGTGTGGCTTCTTTCACTTTTTCTACATCTTCGCCCATGCCTGAAGCTCCGGTAGAATAGGAGATCATGGCAATTCTTGGCTCGATCCCAAATGCGAGCGCTGAATCAGCGCTTTGAATGGCAATGTCGGCAAGCTGTTCAACATTGGGATTCGGGTTAACGGCACAATCACCATATACATATACCTGATCCGGCATCAGCATAAAAAATACAGAAGATACAATGGTTGAGCCCGGTGCTGTTTTGATCAACTGCAACGCCGGCCGAATGGTATTCGCTGTTGTGTGAATGGCTCCGGAAACCAACCCGTCTACCTCATTCTGCACAATCATCATGGTGCCTAATACTACTTTATCTTCTAATTGTTTTTCTGCCTGCACTGCTGTTAACCCTTTGCTTTTACGAAGTTCTACCATAGGTTCCACATAACGATGGCGGATCTTACCTGCATCCATAATCTGCAGATCCGCAGGCAGTGTTACACCTTGGGCAAGCGCTACTTCTGCTATGCGTTCAGGATTTCCCAATAAGATACAATGTGCGATCTTTTTCTCATGGCAGATGGCAGCAGCTTTAATGGTACGGGGTTCTTCACCTTCAGGCAATACAATGGTTTTATTTGCTTTGCGAGCACCCTGGATGAGCTGATAGCGGAACGCTGCCGGTGGCATGCGTTTTTCAGACGGCTGGCCTAGTTTTATTTTTAATACATCTCCATTCAGGTATTCGGCTACATGGTCCACCACTTTGGTAATACGTTCGGTATCATCCATCGGGATGTGGTTATCCATTTTATCAATCAGTCCGCTGGTCTCGTAAGTTGTAAGCGGAGACAACAATACCGGGATCTTATGTGTAAGAACCGGTGAACATAATTCCTGGATAGAAGGCTTCGGTTCAAAATTATTTGTAAGCAGCAGGCCCGCAATCGGAATTCCTTTGAGCACGGCAAGTGAAGTTGCCAATAAAATATCATCGCGGTCGCCGGGAGTAATAACAAGCGCGCCAGGGCGCAGTCGGTCAGCAACAAATTCCACAGAGCGGGCTGCGACCATAAAACTTTTGACACGTGATATATTAATATTGGCATCAGACAATACCCGACACTGAAGATGTGCAGCAATATCGGATACACGAGGTTCCATTAAGGAAGGCTCATAAGGGATCGCACCGATAAAAGGTAATTGTTTCGCGGCAATCGTTGGACTGAAGGATGCAATTTGCTGATGCAATTGTTCTGCATCTTCCCCGTTCTGAACCTTTGTTAATACATAGCCAACAAAAGAGGTATGATCTGTACCACCGAATTGCTGCAGCGTTATTTCAATCTGTTCTGCAATTTCTGCAGGTGGGCGTTTATCAACCGGAGCTACCAAAACAACATCGGTACGTAGGTTGCGTGCAATTTCATCGTTAAGGGATGCCAGCAGAGGTTTGTCCGGATCCTGGGAAAGACCTTCTACGATGGTCACATCATAGGCATCTGAAGTAATGGATAACAAGGTTACAATTTCTTCCAGCAGCTGATTCAGTTGTCCGGAACCTACCATTTTTTCTACATAGCTTACAGCGATGGGTTTGGGAATCGCAAGATGGAATAAAGCTTCTGCAAAATGTATAGAACGTTCGCTGTCGTTTACAGGCCAGGCGTCAGCTACAGGTTTCGCAAAGCCAACTTTGATTCCTGAACGTTCAAAGGCTCTTACCATGCCCAAAGAGACTGATGTTAAGCCAGCGTTAGGTCCGACTGGTGCAAGATAAAACGTACGCATGTTATTGTTGGTTGTTTAAAGTGATGCAAGCTGCAGTATCCATGGCAATCATCCGTTCTTCGTTTGTACTGATTACGAGTGCGGGAATACTTGTTTCTGTTGTAATAATTCCTTGCTGGCCTCCGACAGCTTGCTTGTTATGTTCTTCATGAATATTGTATCCCAGTACCCGCAAGCGGTTGATCGTTTTTGAGCGGATGATGGCGGCGTTTTCACCAATACCTCCGGTGAAGATCAGTGCGTCTGTTCTGGGTAAAGATGTTGTTAGAGCTCCAATGTACTTTGCCAGGCGATGCACAAATATTTCGATCGCCAATGCAGCACCTGTATGGCCTTGATCTGCTGCTTCCTGCAGTTCACGCATATCCGGTGATAATTCAGATATACCAAGCAATCCACTTTTTTTATTGAAAATGGTTATTACTTCATCTGCACTTATATTCAATGCCCCGGCAAGATAAGGGATTACCGCCGGATCAATATCACCCGTGCGTGTACCCATGACCAATCCTTCAAGCGGTGTAAAGCCCATACTGGTGTCGATACTTTTTCCATTCAGTACTGCTGCAACACTTGCTCCATTGCCAAGATGAGCAGTGATGAACGCACTATCAGCAAGGTCTTTATTGAGGAATGAAGCGGCTTGCTGAGAAACATATCTGTGGCTCGTGCCATGGAAGCCGTAGCGTCTGACACCATGCTTCTTATAATATTCCATAGGAAGCGCATATAAGTAGGCATGTTCCGGCAAGGTCTGATGAAAGGCTGTATCAAATACGGCAACCTGCGGAAGATCAGGTGCAAATAAGCGGGCGGCATGAATGCCTTCAAGATGTGCAGGATTATGCAACGGTGCAAACGGAATACATTGCTCAATCGCTTTGATGACATTATCATCAATCAATACAGCTGTTTTAAAAAATTCTCCGCCATGCACCACGCGGTGGCCGATGGCTGCAATATCTGTACTCAAGCCCGCTTGCTCAATAGCAGATAGAATATATTTCATCGCTGCCTGGTGCGTGCCGGGATCCAACGGAATTATTTCTTTTGTGCCTGTTTTTTTTATAATGAGAAATGTATCTGCAAGTCCAATCTTTTCCGCAATTCCGGAAAGGAGTAGTGTTTGCGTGGCATGATCGATAAGCGAAAATTTGAGAGAAGAACTTCCGCTGTTAATGACAAGTATAGATGGCATAAAATATTTAAAATCTCCAGCCTAAGGTAATAAGTATAAGCGAAAAATCAAGATGGTTGGTAACGATATATATATCAAAGCAATAGTAGCATAATATGTAGTATACAATAGCGTTTAAGTATGAGAATTAGTTTTTTTGACTGTTTTACCGGATATTGAAAATTATTTCTGATAAGATTCCGGAGCGTATGAACGGAAATAATTCAACTAGAGATGATTGATTTTCCAGGCAGCAGAACTTAAGTTAGATGAAATTCCTGTCGTTTTTAAATGCATATGAATCACAGATCGGAACATCTCGGGGTGTCAGTTCTTCAGTGATTGTTGAGATTGAAAAGGAATTTCATGTAAAGTTGCCAGCTGCATATAAGGAGTACCTTTCACACTATGGCGCTGTATGCGGGAGCTTATTGCAAAGTTATTACATGACTTATCCGGTGCTAAAGGAGAACCGGAGCGATGCAATCGAAATGATCAATTTTGATGACCGGAAATCAGAAGCGGATAAACCTGTTTTGAAAGACAGTTATTTCTTTTTCGGTCAGTGGCAAGGGTATATATATTACTTTTTTGATTGTGCGGATGAGGATGAAAATCCTGTGGTATATATATTGAATGATGGTTTACAAATTGAAAAATATAAAAACAGCTTTACGGAATTCCTGTATGATGGAGTAAAGCAATGGGTATAAAAATAATAACCCTTATTGTTCCAGCAATACAAACGCACCCCAGTAATACGGATAAACATACTGCTCTTTTATTTTTTGTTGTGCAAATAAATAAGCTTCCGTACATGATTTCGTTTCCAGCAGATTCGAATAAAAGTGAATCATCCATCGGGCTGTAACAGCATCGTCGATTTTCCATAGCGATACCAATACATTTTTTGTCCCGGCAACCAATAAACCTCTTTGCAGGCCAACCAAACCTTCCTGACTATCCATCATGCCCAGGCCGCTCTGGCAAGCTGATAAGACAACAAGATCTGTTGCACTCAGATTTAACTGCGCGATTTCATATGCTGTCAAAATACCATCATCGTCCGCTGTTGAATCTACATCAAGCGGATCGCAGACACCGCTGAGCACTAAGCCGGAATGGATCATGGACTCTACATAATCATCTTCGGGGTTTATTTCCAGATACCCGTGTGTGGCGATATGTACCAATGAATAGGCAGCTGTGTCATTTTTAATGATGGCTTCACTAGCCATCGCTTCACCGTAACGAACGGTTTTGAGCGCTTGGTTTCTGAACAGATTCTCAATCGAATCCACTTCTGTTTTTGTACCAGGCAGATCAGAATAATCACAAGCGTCTATGGTAGAACTATAGAGCGGATGGTATATAAAAGCTGTTTTATTGAGCGTGATTGTTTTACTACGTTGTTTGTGTGAAAGAATGCTTTCGGCTTTATTCAGGTAAATAATAGTGATACTTGTGCTGTCTGCCAAAAGTGTATGAATGTTCATGCATTCATAAATACCATCGCGAACCAGATAGAGGGTATGAATAGCTGAATGTGCAGATATAAAATCAGCAATTGGTTTCCAGTAAAGGTTATAACTCTTTACATCTTGAAGTTTGAACTTGATGTTATTTCTATAGTAGGCATATGCCTTGTCTTCTAATACACTTGCTTCGGGAAGCCATATTTGATATGGCGTTTTGATTCCCTGCAGATAAACTAATGCCAGATATTTTCCGGAGGTTTGAATAGGCTTAATGATTTCAATGATGCATTCAGTACTGTTTAATGCATTAGTAACATCTTTTACAGAATATTTTTTTCGGTTTTCGATGGCATAGATGCTGGTAAGTTCTTTTTCGATGTGTGCAGCCCGATCGGTCAGATCATTTAACTCATCAGATGTGTGCAGGTCTTCTTTGGTTTTCAATAAAGAAATTTCAGCAATTTCATCTTTAAGTTCTTTTAATTCTCTCACCAGTTTAAGTTGACTGGTATCAGATATGTTTTCCCAAAGGCGGTGCTGGCGTTGTGTTTCCTCGAGTATAAGCTCCGACAGGTACCAGCGGTTCTCAATCCATTGGTTAAATAAACTACTATTGGCAGCTGTATGTTTTTGTGGTTTACTGTTCATGTCAAATACAAACGCTGTGAATTCTTTCCAGTAAGTATTGCTGGCTTTTAAGTACTGAATTTTTTCTTCTTCACCGAGATATTTAAAATACGCATCGATTTCTTCCTGCCGGGTTTTTAAAATGAAATCATATAAAGATTTTGCGTGTTTATTTTTACCTGATATGTGATTTGCTTTTGCAAGCAATACATAACTATGCATGGTATTGGCGGCGTGTTTTCCGATAAGCTGCTCTTTAATGGCAATCGATTTGTGGCAGTAGTTGATGCACTCAGCATATTTCCCGGAAGCAAAATATACATTCGCGATTGTATGCAGCGAGGCGGCATAAGATAAAGTATGCGTGCCACTGGTGGCGGCTTTCCGCGCAAGTACCTCCTGCAGGATTGTCAGGGCTTCCGCATAATTATTCTGCTGCCGGTATAATTCGGCTAAATTATTCCATGCCAGTAACGTACTTGGATGGTCCGGGCCATAGAGTTTGGTTTTGATTTTTATTGATGTTGTATACAAACTATCTGCCCTGGTATAATCCTTCTGTTTCATGTATACACCCGCCAGGTTATTCAAGCTGATCGTTATGGACGGATCTTCCGGATTCAGGCAGCTTTGTTTCAATTGCAGACTTTCTGAAAGATAATTGATGGAACGATCATATTGGCCGAGTCTTTTATAGATAACCCCCAGATCGTTTAATGTGACAGCTTTTAATGCGCAGTTTGTGTTGGAAGAATTTTCCTGCATGTTGAGGAGATTGAGAAGAATGGTTTCTGCTTCATTGTAGTCCCCAAGGCGCTTGTGCAAGGCTGCTATTTTTTGTTTGCAGATGATATAATTATCGGAAGTATCTTTTAGCGCGCGCTCTGCCATGTGCAGCAGCGAAGAGGCTTGTTTATACGCTGCATTTTCCAGGGCGCAGATACCCATCTGCAACAAACAATTGTTATAGAATTCAGATCCTTTAACGTTCGTATTTTTCAGGCATGTTGAAAAGCCTTTGTAGGCGTCTGCATAATTTCCTTTAGTGTATAAAGCCATTGCCTGATTGAAGCAAACGCTGTCTTGTGCCTGTATTGTTTGGAAAGACAGGTTGGTAAGAATAATAATCAGAAAAAATTTGTAAAGTAAAGCAAAAGAAAATTTCATGCAGGGGTATATATGAATCTTTCAACAAGATAGCAAAAAGGCATGAGTTTATTATATGCATTTTGATAACAGCCGTCATGTAAGACTTGCTGATTGAGTGGAAAGTAGAATAGTGAAATTGTAAAACAGAAATACAAAATTGTGTAATAAAAAGTATGACAGATCTTTACAATTTGCTTATGCATTGAAGGAGAACGCCTTCATGTATTAACAATTATTACAACCAAGCTAAACAGTATACACATGAAAACACTTATTCTAGCATTCTTTTTATCTGCCGGCATTGCAGGTGCACATGCACAAACAAACAATAATACAGGTACTACACCAAGCCAGACAACGCCTTCTGTAAAGCCGGGCAGCAGCTCACCAACAAATCCTAATGACAAAGGAACAAATAATGGTGTAGATAAAAATGGCCAGTACAATGGCGGTTCGCAGAGTCCAAATTCAGGTTCCCGGATAACTCCTGATAGTACACAATCGCCAAACAGAAGCAACTCTTCCGGGAAACCAACAACACCAGGCAGTTCAACCACACCGGATAATAAAAAGTCAACGACTCCGGGAAATACAACTCCGGCGAATCCGAATAGCAAGCCAATGGTTAAATAAATACAGGTAGTATATTTCGCATGCACTGGCATGATTATATGTGAAAGCAGCTAAGGTTACTTTCACATATATTATTTAATAGCCATCACTAATAAATAGCTACGTAATAGTAACCTCTTTCATTTTTCTCAATCTGATACGTAGAACCGGGGATATCTTCGTCTACGTTTGCATAAACAGAAGAATCTGAATTCCACATATAATCCTGATCATGGTACAGGATATCTACCAGGTATATCAACGTTTTTTTATCGCGGCATCTGGTATTTACCGTGACGGCACCGCCTCCGGTGTCACTGCAGTAGGAAGATGAATAGATAATGCTATTGGAGAACTGCTGTTCCCATGCGCAGGCTTCTGTTTCTTTTTCCTCATTGGATTCATCGCCCTGCTGTTCATAATATTGAGTAGTTTGCTTTTCAGTGATTGCAGCAAACTCGCTTACGAGATAGGTATAAAAAGGCTCTTCGTAAGAGTCCTGATGAATCAGCAGGATACTTTCCTGGGGGATCGGCAAACAGGCATTAGCCCATTTCGATTTATAAAATTTCAGTACGGCAATCCGGTTGGTATCCGGTCCGGTTTCTACACTTATAAGAGAATCCTTTTGAGGAGCGTTTTCAGGAAGAACAGTTGCTGTTGCTGCAGAGTCTTTCGGATTTTGCTCTGTTGTATGGTCAGAAGTGCAAAACACAAACAAAGCGGATAAAGAAAAAAACAGATATTTATACATAGCTTTAAAAGTTGTTTGACTAAAGATAGTTAAATACAGGTGATTTAATGCGGTCATCAAAAGTATTATTTCCTAAAACGGTGCATTACTTTCAAACTTCCAGAATTCTTTTGGTATGACCTGAGTGACATTGTCTTGGCTTAAATTCCATTCAAGCAGATCAACATGCCAGCGGAATGTAAATAAAGAAGCATATTCAGTTTGCAGATGCACGGTGGCTTCCAGCCATAATAATTTTGAAAGCAGTTCTTCAAATTTAATTTCCCATTCTTTCCATTCAAGCTCTATGGATTTGAAGTTGCCGCCAAAATGTATGATTCGTCCGGAGTAAGCGTAATTGGGACCGGTATTTTTATTCGAAAAATCGGCGTTGTCTGTTATGGCAAACATGTTACGTGTTAACGGTGGCCATTCGTCGTGTGCAGGAAGTGCATGGATGATGGATGTATTATGTGCATAGATTTTATCCTGCTCCGGTGTATGCAGCAAACCATTTTCTATAATACAGCCATAAAGCGTTGTAGTCATTCCCATAAGCTTAATCTTTTATTTTATAAAGGCAGCAAGCCCTGGTATGACTTGCTGCCGGTTTTATAATTAACTATCCGTTTGCAATAAATGGAGCCTGTCTGATATAACTTTCGTCAGTCAATTGACCAACCAGAAAATTGGCCAGACTTGTGGCGCTTATTTTGTCACCGGGACAATCCCGCAGATTGATTTGTATGGACGGCGCTTCCTGTGTCTGTTCTATGGCCGGGAGCCGCACCATAGTCCAGTTGACATTACTTGCAGCAAGCAGTTTATATTCGTCCTGTTTATTGGTGGTTGAAGCTGGAAATGTTTTCTTCATCCATTCGGTTCCATATGCTGCCTGCAGACCTTTCTGATCAAAAGGCGTATCAACATTCAAACCTGTTGTTACAACATAACGGTGGATGTTTAAGTCATGCATCGCTTTCAGGATATGCAACGTAGATTGACTGAAGATGGTTGGCTCACTTGCTGGAACGCCTAAGCCAAGCGTGCTGATCACAGCCTGGCAGTCTTCAAGCAAGGCATGTACTGCAGCATAATCGGTTACATTACCATGTACGATTTTAATCCTGGGATTTTGAATCGGAGCGTGATCAGGATTGCGTACGAGCAGTTTTATGAAATAGCCTTGTTGGATTAATTGTTGAACAAGGTATTTACCTGACTTACCTGTGCCGCCAATGACGGCAACTTTTATATGTTGTTTCATGATACTCTTTATAACATGTAGAAATAATAATTGAACCGTGTTTGTCTGTCACAACAAAACGGCAAGCAGCAGCAAAGGCGCTGTTGCAGAAAAGATCTATATGTATAAAGAGATTTTAATGGTATAAAAATACGGAATTTACATGGAATAACAATTCCAGTCATGGACCCTGGAGTTGCGTTAGCTATTAAACACCGGAATTAATGACTTAATAAATTTTTCCTGCTGACCAGCGTCAGTGTTTGGCAAAGCGGAATATTATAAATTTGGTATATAAAAACGGGAATTTAGTGTGTTTTCCCCACAGTATAGTTTATGCTTAATTTTATTTGTGTATGTTAAAATATTTCCTGCTTTGGTTTCCCATGCTTTTTATTGCCATAGTGAATGGAACAGCAAGAGATCTGTGGTATAAAAAATATATTACTGAATTAACCGCGCGCCAGCTTTCTACCTTTTCGCTACTGCTGCTGTTGGGAATATATATGTTTTTTATTGTCAGGAAATTTCCTCCCGCATCAGCAATGCAGGCTTTACTTACAGGTGTGTGCTGGATGCTTTTAACGCTGGGTTTTGAGTTTGGGTTTGGTTTGTACAGAGGACATACCTGGGCGCAATTGCTGGAAGATTATAATATTTTGAAAGGACATCTGTGGCTATTGATTCCGCTCTGGCTTATCTGTGCGCCTTATCTGTTTTTCAGCATGCAGAAATGATAATTTTTTCTACAAGCATGAATGTTTAATACGATTTCATATAAATACCCCACACATCATTTGAAAATTCACCTGCGGCAAATTGTACCGATGTGTATGCATTGCTTATTTCATAAACAGGGAATGTATAATCCTGCCCGTAAAGCGGATCTTTGATTCGTATGCTTTCACCGGTGCTTTTCCAGTCGTGGTTCCAGATATTAAGGCCATGAAGCTCCAAAGGCTCGCCGTCTGTGATTGTCCGGATGTGTTGCCAGTTATCATTCATTTCAATTCTTATTCTTTGTCTGAATCAGCAGCCGCTCTCATCCTGGCGGATTACGATGTAGCGCGTCCCTGCTAACTTTCCGTTGGTAAATCTTTGCACTCGTAAATACAACGCGCCGAGGCTGTAAGTATAATACCGTCCTTTCTTTACAAAGTCTACTGTGATATCATATTCACGGGGAATAATCATTGAAGTATCTTTCAAACCATACTTTTTCCCCATGGCAGTTCTGCATGCGATTTCTTCTGCCTGAGTAATGTTATAATAGCCGATTGGCAAAAAGATTCCGCCTGTATCGGGCAGTATCTTATAAGGTGTTAATTCGAACCAGTGCTGGTGTTTGTCAAGGTGCTGTTCCGATTTAGGGTTTGTATAATCTGTTACTTCGCTGATGTGCTGACCGTAGGCCAAAGAAACCACAAAACGATCACCTGCATTCTTAGGAACAATTTTAATGTGTTTGATCAGATCATAGGTATTCATGCTTTCATATAAGATGATACTATCTGTTTCAATAGTCCGCACTTTGCTGACGTTGCTTTCTTCTTCGCTTCCTTCCTGGTAATAGAAATGCTCTGGTGTTTCCGTTCCATACTCTTCTGCATGCTGAAACCCTTTCAGTACAAATTGGAATGCCGGAAAGAAAAGTCTTAATGCAACCGGATTTTCATCTGAGACATCTTTTTTGAACACATAGAATATATAAATCTCTGCATTATTCCGGGAGCGTACCTTATACCATTCCGGATATTCTTCGAGTACCTCCAGTGGTGAGGCATAGGAGAGCACGCTGCCGGAAGCGGTATTGTCGTCCATCTCACTGTATGGGTTCGTGTTGCCATTCGTTACATAAACAATCTTAAGCGCTTTGATGGTATCTTCAGGGACGGTCGTGTGGTTGCCGGAGGTAGAGTGCATGGGCGCAGCGGTATCAATCGATGCTGCTACGGAATCTGTTGTTGCTGCAACCTGCTCAGATGGTGTGTTGTTACTACAACCATTTATTAAGGTTATGCAAAGGATCAATAAAAATAGAAGCAGGTAAGAGGTAGTGCTGCGAAGAAATACAAATTGTTTCATAGCGTAAACATGTAGGCTTATGCCAAGATATGTAAAATAAAGGTTGGATGCTATAGGGTTGTTTGTTAGTATTTTTGTTTGAATTTAGATTAGCTCTGGCGTCAATGGTATCAAAAAAGAGGGTTGATATATATGAATGGTTTATAACATAAATTCAAAATTGTGTAATGAAATTTTTTCAGCGTTTTCTTTCTTGCTGAAAGAAAACGCATAAGTATCTTAACATGCATACGCATCTTTATTAACCAGCTAAACAATACATCTATGAAAACCATTATTTTCGCATTCATTTTATTTGCCGGTATTGCCGGTGCGCAGGCCCAAACAAACAACAGCACAGGCACTGCACCAAACCAGAGTACTTCGCCATCCGTTGCGCCGGGAAACACCGGTACGCCTGATAATAGAGGCACAGCCAACGACGGGGTGATCAAAAACGATCCGCAAAATAAAGTGGACACCAGTGCGTACAACAAAAATCCGATTACGAATCCGGAGTACAAGACAGATCCGAGGAATGAGAATGAATCGCCCAACAAGCCTAATCCAAGCGGCAAGACAACAACACCAAACAATAAAAAAACTGTGCCGGGTAATTCTACCAACAAGCAATAAGTAAAGCGCAGCACTTTCTTTGCGGCGTGTAATTAACTGGAAAAATAAAAGACAATACAGATGTTAAGCATTCTGTTTTTCAAGAGCCTTTCGGTATTCTGAAGGACTGATATGATGTTTCTTTTTAAATACCCTGTACAACGTTGCCTTTGAATTAAAACCACAATCATAGGCCAGCATTTCAATTTTCATGAACTGGTTTTTCTTTTCGGTAAGTATCTGCTGGAATTCTTCCAGCCGGTACTTATTTATAAAATCAAAAAAATTGCTTTTGAATTCTTCATTCAATACGTATGATAAATGATGCGTAGGAATACCTGTTGAATCTGACATTTTTTTAATCGTTAATTCAGGGTCAAGATAAAGCTTCTGTTCGTTCATCGACTGATCTATTTTTTTAATATAGCGTTCAATAAGTTCGTTAGGCAATTGCAGGTTTCTGGTAACAGGTACAGACGTGTCTGTTTTCTGAGTTTCCTGCAGATCGGATTGTAACTGTTGCAATGGAATCGTAAGAAGCGGCTGTTGCAGACTCTTGTATACAATGATCATGTAAATAGAGGCCGTTACAATAGGCGCATACATTAATGTTTCCATAAAGGGAAACATCAGCACTGTAGGGAAAAGAATCAGATTGAGTACTGACAGAAGTATGAGCAACTGCACCAGCCAGGTAAGATTGACCTGATGGAATTCAGAAAATGGCAGCGTGCTTATGCGTTGCTGGTAACGGCGGAGCGACAGGATGCTCATGCCCATATAAATACTTATCTGTACGAAAACGAAGATGGAGAATAGAAAAATATCTGTTGGTAATTCGTTGTAATAATTATTAATATATGCAATGCGCTCTGTATATGGTTTAAAGTGAAAGGGAAGGAAAGCGATAAAAATTAATACCGATGGAATAAAATGTAAAAATGTTTTTTTATTCAGCCGGAATGTATCGCCCATCATAGAGCGTACATATAAATAAAAAAGAGGACCTACTGCCGGCAGTGTACCCACATCCATGTGTATGAGATAGGGATATTTGCTTGGAATATGATTGAATGCAGAGATGTTATCGATATAGGTAAAATTCATCAGGAGCAATGCAGCTCCTAAAAGTTTATTGGCAGGCAGAATATTCTTTTTAAAGAATAATACTGCTCCCAGACATACAGCGTGTATGATCAGAATAATATTAAGTTGGGTCAGAAGCATGGTAAATTGTTTCTGTAAAGATATTTTTTACCGATTTTTTTGGGAGGGGAAATATCAGGGGTGGATAAGCTGTTGAATCACCCGCTGCATAATCAAATATGCTAAAAATCGGGTAAACAAACAATAGTACAGACATTTGTAATAATACCTTTCTATTAAGTAAAGCAGGAAATGTTATTGAAAGGAATGTATATATGAAATTGCGGAAGGAATAATTTAAAAGGTGCTTCAAACAGATTTTGACGCATCATAATAAAAAAAATGCACACACAGATTCAGTAGCTGTGTGTGCATTTTTATTCATAAACAGATTATTCTTTATTTAAAATTTTACTAAATGTTCCTGACGGTGTGTGTATTTTTACCAGGTAAATACCTGCCGCAAGATTATAGCTTTTCAGATCTATTATTTCGTTTTGCGGCACCTGATTTTTTTCAATGATCAGCGCTCCGGTTACATTGTATATACTTATATCTACCAGTGTTGAAGCATCCCCGTTTTTCAGGCTAACAGAGAAGCCATTCTGCGTTGGGTTAGGGTAAAGGTTAATTTCCTGGTCCGTTGTTACAGGCAGGGCTGCTTGTTCCTCAATATCTTCAGTATCAGTAAAGGCTATGCGATTCAGATTGGTGCAATTGAAATCAGCCCAGACAGGATCAAAGCTTTCAACATCGGTAGTGCTTCCTAATGTTCCGTTCATGTGGTAAATACTATAATCATATGCAACCTGTCCCTGTCCTTCGTTTAGCTTCCAGAAACCGATGAGAGAAGGTTCTGTGCCTGTAAGCGCGCGGTTGTAATTCGTTTTTATATCTTCAGCTGAACGTGTTGCATTCCAGATACGGACATCATGTATAAGTCCATTGAAATAGGTACTCGAAGGAGATGCATAGTCACGACCGATATACAGGTTTCCGGGTGATTGAATGTTACGTGTAAGATAACCGACCGGGTAACTCTGCATCCATTTTCCATCCAGGTAGAAACTCATGGTATCTCTATGACGGGAAATAGCAACGTGGTGGCAATTGTTATCACGCAGGTCGGGGCAGGTCTCACATCGCCAGTTTCCGGTAGAACCGCCCATCTGTATAAATGGTTGCCCATTGACGAAAAGTCCGAACAAAAAGCCATTGTTGCTTCCGGAACGATAGGACATGATCTGCGGAAATGCAGGCTGTGTGCTGGAGGCGTTGATCCAGGCTTCCATGGTAAAGTCTCCTGTACCTATATTCAATGCCGGATAGTTCGGGATCTGTACATATTGCGAACTGCCGTTAAACTGAAGCACTTTATCATTCACAGTAATAGCAGCAGAATTACTAACAGGTTGTCTGCAGCCTGTAGATGTAGTCGGAGTAATGGTTACCGTATAACTTTTATTTACATAAGCAGAAGTAAAATTATTGATCCTGCAGATATTTGTTGGCGTGCCATCGAATACAGCTCCTGGTATATCCCATGTGTAAGTAGCATCTTGTACTTCAGGTAATGTAATAGTTAATGGTTCTCCGGCATTTGCTGTGATGTTTTGTAGTACAGGATAGTTCATCTGGTTAGGAACGAAAAACCATTGTGTCATCGCAATAGGGGCAAAGCGGCCGTCATTGGCTGTGATGGTTAGGTTAACATAGCGGTTCCCTGCTATAGAAAATGAAACTACAGTTTCAAACGGTTTATTAGGATCAGGTGCAGTAACTGTACATCCGGGACCAGGAGTCCAGGTATATGTCGCATCCGGAATATAAGGATAGTTTAATGTAGTTGTTTCGCCGCACGTTACATAAGTACTGCCCGGCACCAGATAATAGCTGTTCATATATTTTATATTCACAATTTTTATATCAACGGGATTACTGTATTGATTGGACTCAGGTGGATTGTCATACACGCCATTTGAATTGTACCAGTCGTACCACTTTTTCGGAATCTGCAGCCAGTTTCGATAAACACGTACATGCGTATATCCATCAGCGTCTTCTTTTCCGTCGGGAAATATGAAACTCGGATTATAGATATCATATAATCTATCGGGATTGTCATTTTCGTTGCATAGATAATAACCGGGAGAACTAAAATTCTGAAGCGATCCGCCGAAGCCCATATAATATTGCCATTGGAAACTGGCGCAATAGCTGGTTCTTACCTGGCGGCTTCCGATAAAAGGACATAATGTAATGCGCTCTCCCGGAACGGCACCATAATAAACATACGTAGACGTAGTGATTGTATTTGAGTTGGTGCCGGGTTTACCAGGATCAACGGCGCCGGGCGGACAATAATTCCGGTTGGCAGTATTTGTCTGGCATCCTGTTGCAATAAAATAGACGCTCGGGTCATTGTCAGACGTAATATAACCCAACGTTAGCGGGTTGTCAGAAATGTCGGCTGTAATTGTTAATTGCCCGGAGTTTGTAGGCGTAATGTTGAAACTGAAATCTTCATAATTGAATTCTTCTCCCGCTTCAATATCCTTCTGGCCAAAAACGCCGTTGTTAACGCGCACCAGCAGGTACATTTTCTGGCTGAATGACTGAGTTGTATAAGTAGCTACACGTAAGCTGAAAGAATAATTTTTATTGGGACAGACGACAATGCCATTGCCATCATCTCTCAGCACAGTTCCGGAGGGATCTTTGATTGTTAAATCCTGAATATTCAGTTCGTTTGCCGCGTACAAACTGCTTGTCGTAACAAGCAATAAAAGCAGCCCAAAGAGGTACTCGATTTTTTTCATAGTGATGGTTGATTTGGTGAACGGTTATGATTTTGCTGATCAAAAGACCATGCACCAAAAGTAGCGCAGGCAGTGCACTTAAAAGGCTCAAATTTTGAATTGAGACATAGAAGATTATAAAGTGAGACACCGCATGGCCGTCTGATATGACTTTTCGCTGGTTTTAAAAAAATATATAAAAAGTCATTCTGGCGCCAGTGTTTAGCGCAGCGTCACTGGTGTCTGTGTTTTTGCAGTCTTTGACTGCATTTATTTTATTTGTATTTTCGGAAATTAACTTTTTTATTTTTAACACATCCATTGATACGGATGCACAGCTATGAGTTCCAAATACAAAATAGGAGATGGGCAATATGCACATTTCGTTACATTTACCGTTGTTAACTGGATTGATGTATTTACAAGAGATGAATACAGAACAATTATCACTGATAGTTTAAAATATTGCATTGAGCACAAAGGATTGCTTGTACATGCGTATTGCATTATGACTAATCACGTACATTTGATTATCAGCGCGAAAGATGCGGATATAAATCTGGCTTTTGTGGTTCGTGATATCAAGAAATTTACATCGTACAAATTACTTGATACAATCAGGCATAATCCGTTTGAAAGCAAAAGGGAATGGATGTTGTGGATGTTTGAACGGGCAGGCAGTAAAAATTCAAGCAATGAGCATTGTCAGCTTTGGCAGAATGGTTATCACCCGGTAGAATTGAGCAACACATTTTTAGTTGAACAACGTCTGGATTATATTCATAATAATCCCGTACGGGCAGGTTTTGTGTTATCAGCAGAAGAATATAAATACAGCAGTGCGCGCAATTATGCAGGTGGTATAGATTGTATGATGGAGGTAACGTTGTTGTGATGTGTCTGGCGCCAGTGTTGAGCGAAGCGGCACTGGTGTCTGTGTTTTTGCAGTCTTTGACTGCATTTTTGTAAATGCAGTCAAAGACTGCTTAATACTGGGCACGAGTCCCGCTTCGCTAAAGACTCGCGCCAGAGGAGACCCAAGAAGAATCATTTGTGCGTTTTATTTCATACATGGTCCCGGGAACTCCGACAAGGGCGGGGGAAGTGTTGTTGAGAGAATTCTTGTCTGACCACAAATGCACCCGTTGTTGCGCCAGCGGCCAACAACCCAGTACTATGATGTTACAAGTTATTGTTTGAAATACACTATGTGATTATAGTTGCTATACAACATCATACATTAGCTGGTTGTTGGCCGTTGGCACAACAACGGGTTGAGCGCTGGATAGGTGAGTGTGGTGAACGCCAACATGGGTGAAGGCTGCTAAATGTTGGGCACCAGTCCCGCTTCGCTAAAGACTGGCGCCAGGTGAGCGTTGCGTACTCATATTTTTTATCAATTCTGCCTGGAAGAATTTAATCTTCGTTTTAAATCGGAGATTAAGAGTAAGAAAAAAATAAATGAAAAAACATTGATTGCTACACTATTCATTTTGAATTCGAAATTCAAACCATTTTTAGTTATTAGATAAAAGTTTTCAAAATACAGATTAAAGGAACGAATGAAATAGTATGCAGTAATTGCTATATAAGCCCATAGTTGCCATTTTAGTGCAAGGAAAGCAATGATAATAATTGGAACTTCAATTAAAATAATCTGTAACCAACCTTCCTTATATCCTACAAGTAAGTCCAATAAAAAAGCAAAGATGGTATTGAGTAAAACTGCAAATAATATTTTTTGTTGTTTGATCATAGCGATACTTGTGGTTAATGTTAATTTTAAATGGAATGAAATATTCCTCTCCAAAAACAAACCCCGGCTCTTTCAAGCCAGGGTTCATAGTAATTATTCTATACGTTGTTCCTAAGAAACTATCCGCTGCAGCTCTCGCAGCCTTCCGGATTGTCTAATGAACAAGCCATGTCTTTTGCTTTTTGTTCTGCGTCTGCAACCGTTACAGTCGTGTCGCCGTGTACTTCCGCCTGTTTCTCTACTGTGAACTGGATCGCGTTTGCAGCAGCTTTCGTTCTTAAGTAGTACATACCTGTTTTCAAACCTTTTTTCCATGCATAAAAGTGCATAGAAGTAAGTTTGCCAAAGTTCACTTCAGACATGAAGATGTTCAAGCTCTGGCTCTGGCAGATATATGCACCGCGGTCCGCAGACATGTCGATCAGTGTTTTACCTTTGATCTCCCATGCAGTCTTGTAAAGGTCTTTGATGTTCTGCGGAATGTTGCTGATGTTTTGTACAGAACCGTTCTGTTCGATCAGTTTGTTTTTCATCTTATCATTCCATAAACCTAATTTAATCAGGTCTTTCAGCAAGTGCTTGTTCACCACTACAAACTCACCGGATAACACACGGCGTGTGTAGATGTTTGAAGTGTATGGCTCGAAGCATTCGTTGTTACCAAGGATCTGAGACGTTGAAGCAGTCGGCATAGGAGCAACCAGTAAAGAGTTGCGTACACCATGTTTCTTCACCTCACGTTTCAGCGCTTCCCAGTCATAACGACCGGATGAAGGCGTTACACCCCACATATCAAACTGGAAGATTCCTTTTGATACCGGAGAACCTTTGAATGTTTCGTATGCACCTTGAGTCACAGCAAGATCTTTAGAAGCCGTCATGGCTGCATAGTAGATCGTTTCGTGAATATCGATGTTCAGTTGTTTTGCTTCTTCCGATTCGAATGGCATACGAAGTAAGATGAATGCATCTGCAAGACCTTGTACACCCAGACCGATCGGACGGTGACGTTTGTTGGAACGCTCCGCTTCCGGTACCGGATAGTAGTTTACATCGATGATCTTGTTCAGGTTCTTCGTAGCAACATACGTTACATCATATAGTCTCTGGTGATCGAATTTACCGTTGATCACAAACTTCGGCAATGCAATAGAAGCAAGGTTACAAACCGCAACTTCTTCCGGAGATGTATATTCTAAGATTTCAGTACACAAGTTCGAAGACTTGATCGTACCTAAGTTTTTCTGGTTTGATTTACGGTTTGCCGCATCTTTGTATAACATGTACGGAGTACCTGTTTCTACCTGTGCTTCAAGAATAGCGAACCAAAGTTCCTGTGCCTTGATTGTTTTACGCGCACGGCCTTCTTTTTCGTATTTCTCATACAATGCTTCGAAGTCTTTACCGTAGCATTCTGCAAGACCCGGCGCTTCATGCGGACAGAACAATGACCAGTCGCCGTTGTCTTCTACACGCTGCATGAATAAGTCAGAGATCCACATCGCGTAGAACAGATCACGCGCGCGTAATTCTTCTTTACCGTGGTTCTTTCTTAAGTCAAGGAATTCGATTACATCTGCATG
This sequence comes from Cytophaga sp., assembly GCF_051961495.1. Taxonomy (NCBI): domain Bacteria; kingdom Pseudomonadati; phylum Bacteroidota; class Cytophagia; order Cytophagales; family Cytophagaceae; genus Cytophaga; species Cytophaga sp. The sequence goes on from NZ_JBQCDF010000188.1 coordinate 52,794, forward strand.
CCATGGTTCCAGGTAGATTGCGAAAGCGCCTTTACGCTTACCGCCGCCCTGATCTACATAACGTGCTGTATCGTTGAATACGCGCAGCATCGGGATGATACCATTAGAAGTACCGTTGGTACCTTTAATGTATGAACCTGTTGCGCGGATATTGTGAATGCTAAGACCGATCCCGCCCGCAGACTGAGAGATCTTCGCACATTGTTTCAATGTTTCGTAGATACCGTCAATTGAATCATCCTGCGTTGTTAGTAAAAAGCAAGAAGATAATTGAGGTTTTGGTGTACCAGAGTTGAATAAGGTAGGAGTAGCATGTGTGAACCAACGTTCAGACATCAGGTTGTATGTTTCGATCGCTGCATCGATATCACCTGCGTGAATACCGCATGATACGCGCATCAGCATGTGCTGCGGACGCTCAACGATCTTGCCGTCAACTTTCAGCAGGTATGATTTCTCCAGTGTTTTGAAGCCGAAATAATCATAACCATAGTCACGGTCATAGATAATAGCAGAGTCTAGGATCGCTGCATTTTTACGTATGAACTCATACACTTCGTTGGAGATCATAGACGCGTTTTCACCGGTCTTTGCATCTACATACGTGTACAAACGCTTCATCGTGTTTGCAAACGACTTACTTGTTTTCTTATGTAAGTTAGAAACAGCGATACGGGCAGCTAGTGTAGCGTAGTCCGGGTGCGTGGTTGTCATAGAAGCGGCAGTCTCTGCAGCTAAGTGATCCAGTTCCTCCGTTGTTACACCGTCATATAACCCATCAATCACGCGTTTTGCAACAGCGGTAGGGTCTACGTAGTTCATGTCCAGCCCGTAGCAAAGTCTTTCGATGCGGGATGTGATTTTGTCAAATTTTACAGACTCCCGTCTGCCGTCTCGTTTAAGTACTAACATAAGCAAAAAGCTAAAAAGGATTTAATGTTATCTTATAATTAAATATAATGAATTTTACTGTTAAAAGTCTTCGTCAAGACTGAATTTTTGCGAATCTTTTTCTGCCATTACACCAGATTTCTGATACTCGGAAACTCTCTTTTCAAAGAAGTTTGTTTTACCCTGTAAAGAGATCATTTCCATGAAGTCAAACGGGTTTGTAGCATTGAACTGTTTCGGTACACCCAGGGCAACGAGCAAGCGGTCGGCAACAAATTCAATGTACTGAGACATTAAACGTGCGTTCATTCCGATCAGATCCACCGGCAGCGAATCCGTTACGAATTCTTTTTCGATCTCAACGGCTTCCAGGATGATCTGAAGTACACGTTCAACCGGCAGCTTGTTGTTGATATACTTTGTATATAGCAGGCAGGCAAAATCGCAGTGCAAACCTTCGTCTCTTGAGATCAGCTCGTTGGAGAAGCTCAGGCCCGGCATCAAACCGCGTTTTTTCAACCAGAATACAGAACAGAACGAACCGGAGAAGAAAATACCTTCCACAGCAGCAAATGCGATGATATTTTCAATGAAAGAACCATTATCGATGAAACGAAGTGCCCAATCGGCCTTTTTCTTCACACACGGAACCGTATCAATCGCATTGAACAAACGGTCTTTTTCTTTCGGATCTTTAATATATGTGTCAATTAACAGCGAATAGGTCTCAGAATGGATGTTTTCCATCATGATCTGGAATCCGTAGAAGCATTTTGCTTCCGGAATCTGTACCTTTTCAAGGAAGTTAACCGCCAGGTTTTCGTTTACAATACCATCGCTGGCAGCGAAAAACGCCAAAACGTGCGAAATAAAGTGACGCTCACCATCATTCAGGTTAGCCCAGTCGATCAGATCCTGGGAAAGGTCAATTTCCTCGGCAGTCCAGAAGCTGGCTTCTTCCTGCTTGTACATTGCCCAGATATCGTCGTGCTTAATCGGGAACAAGACAAATCGGTTCTTGTTCTCTTTTAATAAAGGCTCTTCTAATAGACTCATAATGTAGCGTCGTTTAATGCTTTATGCAGTACAAACAATTGTTAAGTGTATAAAGTTTTAGCAGCCTTTATCACGCTGTATTATTATGTATATTATTTGTATATCGTATTTGAATCAAACGTACGGAATGTCAGAATTTGCCGGCGCCGAGGAGCAAACCGGGTATTGCTGTTTATAATTCCGTAATGCGAACAGATCAAAAAAGAATTACTTGACTAGCGCTATAGGCACTTTACAAAAATGATAAAATCGGAAGTGAAACCAAAGTGGGGTTGATACTGTTTTTCCACATCTCCGCTTGTAAGAAAACAGGCCAAAAAGGAATAACATCTGTTAAACAGTTGGATACAAAAAAGTGAATATTTGTCAGGCCATTTTTGGCTTATTTGGGCCGTTTTTAACCCACATGAAACTTTTCCACACTACGCAACATTGAATTTATTCGGGAGAAAGGTTGGTAGTTTGGTTACGAATCCGTACATTTGCAATCCTATTATTTAAAAAGTAAACCAATAAGAACATGTACGCAATTGTAGAAATTGGAGGCAAGCAGTACAAAGTAGAAAAAGATCACTTTATCTACGTTTACAGATTAGAAGGAGCTGAGGGCTCTGCTGTAACGTTCGATAACGTTCTTTTACTCGCCGACAATAACAAGTACCAGGTAGGTGCGCCAAGCGTAGCAGGCGCTAAAGTATCAGGTAAAATCCTTGAGCATCTTAAAGATGACAAAGTAACTGCTTTCAAAAAGAAACGCAGAAAAGGTTTCAGAAAAACTGTCGGTTTCCGTCAGTCATTAACTAAAGTTTTGATCACATCGCTTAACTAATTTAAGCTTAATATTTAAATACCATGGCACACAAAAAAGGGGTCGGTAGTTCAAGAAACGGTCGTGAATCACATAGCAAACGTCTAGGTGTTAAATTATTCGGCGGCCAGGCAGCTCTTGCTGGTAACATTATTGTAAGACAGCGTGGTACGCAGCACCATCCGGGTGAAAATGTAGGTATCGGTAAAGATCATACATTATTCGCTTTAACAGATGGTATCGTAACATTCAAAAAAGGTCGTCAGGATCGTTCATTCGTTTCTGTTCTTCCGGTAGCTGAAGCAAAAGCTTAAGTAAGCTTTCTTACAAAAAAGCATAAAATAAGGAACTCCTGTCCACAATCATATGTGGATTGGAGTTTTTTTTGTTGATATCGGCACGATTGCACAATGGGGAAATCTTAAATCCCTGGAATCCTGATTCACCA
>NZ_JBQCDF010000189.1:0-3817 GCF_051961495.1 Cytophaga sp.
TTCCAGAGTATATGGTTCCTGTGATATTGATATCTATGGAATCCTTTCCTTTAACCCTTAACGGGAAATTGGATAAGCGAGGTCTCCCGGATCCAGATGCTCATTTGTATTCGGAGACTTATGTTCCAGCATCTAGTGAGCTGGAGGAAAAGGTTTGTGAAATCTGGCAGGATGTTTTAGGTTTGGAGAGAGTAGGTGTTAAAGATAATTTTTTCCAGATAGGAGGCAATTCCATTCTGGCGATCCAGGTAACACACCGGATGAGCAAGGTATTAGGAAATGATATGAAAGTAGCAGATGTCTTTAAGTATCGAACGATATCTGCCATTCTGTCTCATAGTCAGAATCAAGACACAGTCTTTATAGAAAAGACAGCAAACCGGGAATCGGTCCTGTCCTTTTCCCAGGAGCGTTTATGGTTTATCGAGCAGTATGAAGGAGGTACGAATGCATATCATATGCCATCGTTATATGAGCTTTCTTCCACTGTAGATAAATCAGGTGTTGAATATGCTCTACAACAGATAGTAAAGCGTCATGAAGTATTGCGAAGTACAATAAAGTCTGGAGAGGATGGTAATGGAGTTCAGGTTGTGCATGAAGAACCGGTGCAGATAGAAGAAGGGTTTTTGAGCATTAAAGAAGATTATGAGTTATTTATTGGTGAAGATATCAATCGTCCGTTTGATTTAAGCAAAGATTATCCAGTCAGAGTCAAGTTTTATAATTTATTAGATGAAGGTTCTTCATTGCGTAGACTTTTATTGATCAATATTCATCATATAGCCAGTGATGGATGGTCAGGAGAGATCCTACGCAGGGAGTTTTTGATGTATTACGAATCGTACGTCAAAGGGGAAACGGAAATTGTCTTATCACCGCTAGAGATCCAGTATAAGGATTATGCGGTCTGGCAACGTTCCTATCTGAGTGGAGCCGTGCTTGAAGAGCAGTTAAGTTATTGGAAATCTCATCTGAAAGGATATTCTCATCTTGAATTGCCTACCGATTATGTAAGGCCAAGAGAAATAGATTACAGTGGTGGCAATCATTTCTTTACCCTTGAGGGTTCAGTTATTAATGATTTAAGGTTATTGGCTCGCCGTTATGGAGTGAGTCTGCATAGTGTAATGCTGAGTAGTTTTAAAATTCTTCTGAGTAAATATACCGGTCAGGATGATATAGTTATAGGTATTCCTACCGCGAACAGACATTATCAGCAGACAGCAGAAGTTATAGGTTTTTTTGTAAACACTCAAGCTCATAGAACGCTTCTGAGTGATTCACAAAGTTTTGCATCATTGGTTTCCCAGATCCATCAAACACAGTCAGATTCTCAGCGCTATCAGGATCTACCGTTTGAGAAACTGGTAGACGAGCTAGGGGTAGAGCGTGATACATCCCGTCATCCTGTCTTTCAGGTGATGTTCGATTTACAGAGTTTTAAAGGACAAGAGGATGGCGGATTGGATAATGAGTATTTTAAGTCATTTGATCTTGGCTCGGCAAATCAGATAGCAAAATTTGATTTGTCTTTTTTGATTGTAGATAAAGGAGGAAATGATCTTCAATGTCAAATTAACTATGCGAGGAGTTTATTTAGAGAAGAAACGATAGAAAGATTATCAGGGCACTATAAACACCTTTTGTCAGAGCTGTTGAAAGCTCCGGAAAAAAACTACAGTGAGATATCTCTTCTTAGCCGAGAAGAATATGATCAGATAGTTAATAAATGGAATGCGACGGAGAAATATTATCCTAAAGATAAGACGATCCATGAATTGTTTCAGTCTCAGGCAGAAAAGACGCCATCGAGTGTTGCCGTTGTTTATGAAGATGAAGAATTGACTTATCAGGAGCTCAATGAAAAGAGCAATCAGTTAGCAAGGCGAATAAGAGAAAGTTACCGTCAGATTACGAATAAAGAGCTTGAGAAGGATACACTAATAGTATTATTTCTAGAGCGAAGTTTGGAAATGATAGTAGGTATCCTGGCAGTTCTTAAAGCAGGAGGGGCGTATGTACCAGTGGATCCTGGTTATCCCGAAGAGCGGATTAATTATATATTAAAAGATACGGGAGCTGAGCTTGTTCTGAGCCATCGTAAGATGGTAAAGGGAGTATCAGGGTTACCATTGGAAAGGATCATTTATGCGGATCTAGGAGATCTGATCAGCAGTGATGAAGATAGTTCCAATCTTCCAGTCTATAGTAAGTCGGCAGACCTGGCTTATGTAATTTATACATCAGGTACAACTGGCAGACCCAAGGGTGTGATGATTGAGCATAAATCATTTTCACAGTTTATTTTAAACTTCAGAGATTTCTTATTTGATAAGCATAATTTGGATAGTTACAATTTACTAAGCCTTACCAATTATGTATTTGATATCTTTGGTTTAGAATATGCACTCCCACTTACAACAGGCTTTAAAATTAGTTTATCATCTGTAGATAAAGTAACATCGGAAGGACTTTTCAATATTCAAATCATACAACAAACTCCAAGTGGCTTGCTGCATTTATTGTCCGATTATAGGGGGGACTTATCAGAAATTATATGTCTTGTAGGTGGGGAGCCGCTAAGCCTATCCTTTGGAGATAAGTTAAGTAAATCATTTAAAAAAGTAATCAATGTTTATGGTCCAACAGAAACAGTGATATGGAGTTCGGCATATGAAATTAAATCTTCTCATACACCATATATAGGAAAACCCTTATACAATGAAAAGATTTATGTTCTTGATTCGAATAAGCATCCCGTTCCTTATGGTATAAAAGGAGAGCTTTATATAGGAGGATCTGGACTATCCAGAGGATACTTGAACTCCCCAGCCTTCACAGAAGAACGATTTATAGAAAACCCGTTTTCAAGTGCTTCAGATATGGCCAATGGCTATACAAAGTTGTACAAGACGGGTGATCTTGGCAGATATCTGTCTGATGGTAATCTTGAGTATATCGGCCGGAATGATGATCAGGTAAAAATCCGAGGTTACCGTATAGAGCTAGGAGAGGTGGAGCATGCGATGTCGATGATATCCGGGATAAGTCAAAGCTGTGTTCTAGCGAAAGAAAGACAAACAGAAAGCGGTCTTATCAAATATCTTGTTGGTTACTATGTATCCGAAGATAAAGGGGTAGTAGTTACAGAAGCAAGGATAAGAGAGGAACTGTCGTTAATGCTTCCAGAGTATATGGTTCCTGTGATATTGATATCTATGGAATCCTTTCCTTTAACCCTTAACGGGAAATTGGATAAGCGAGGTCTCCCGAATCCAGATGTTTCAGTTATTGAAGAATATCAAGCACCAAGGAATAAGATAGAAGAGGTACTTCAGAAAATCTGGTCAAAAGTTCTAGGTATTAACATTGAATCAATAAGTATAAATAAAAGTTTTTTTGAACTAGGGGGAGATTCAATTAGTAGCATTCAAGTTGTAAGTTATTCAAGAAAGGAGGGAATTGAATTACAACCCAAAGACCTTTTTTGGTTTCAGACTATTTCATTATTAGCAGCTAATATTAAAGAAATTGCAAGAAAAACAGATACAATAACTAAAGCTCTTCCGTTAAATGTTGATCAATATCCTCATGGTTTATATGAAATAACAGAACAACAACTTTATTGGGTTGACGACAATATTGATAAGGAATATAAGCAAAACTATAAACTGCACGGACATATATTCGTCGCATTTAGAATAACAGGTGAGTTTGATGTTGATTGTTTTAAACAGGCAACGGAATTTCTTTTAATGAGACATGAAAGTTTAAGGACAAGATTCCCCTTGTATAAAGGAAAGTACATGATGGA
>NZ_JBQCDF010000190.1:0-8931 GCF_051961495.1 Cytophaga sp.
ATTGACGGTTTTATATTGTTCAGACGAAACAATTAAAGGATACAAAGATAAAGAGTTTGGAGTAGAGGTTAAATGGGATACACCAATTCTGGAAGGTCATGAATATATTTTCCTGAAAAATAATGCCCGCAAACCTTCTATCTATAACGGTTTTTTCGGGTTAGTCAATTGGGAGGTAATATCTGTACTTAAGAAGAATAAGGACGCGACCTTGATTCTGCATGGCTGGAATAGGATGACCTTTTGGATAGCCATGATCTATTGTAAGATATCCGGTATTCCTTTTTGGATACATTCAGAAAATCCATTGTCGCAGGAATTGCAGAAATCTTCACTGAACCGGTCTATAAAAAAGATTTTCCTGGGAATGATTTTCCGTTGGAGCGATCGCCTGTGTTATATTGGTGAAGAAAGTAAACGTTTCTATCAGTATTACGCTGGTAATCACAAAAGCGTGTTTATGCCTTATTCGGTTGATAATCGTTGGTTTCAGGAACAGTATGCTAAAGTAAGCGATAAAAAAGATTTCTTGAAACAAGGATTAGGTTTGCCTGATGATAAAGTGATTATATTATTTTCCGGTAAATACATTGAGAAAAAAAGACCAATGGATTTAATACGTGCTGCAGAAATATGTAAAGACTTGAATGCTTTTTTTGTTTTCATGGGCGATGGGGAATTACGCAAGGAAATGGAAATGTATATCAAAGAAAAAGCATTGAAGAATATAACATTGACAGGTTTTAAAAACCAATCCGAAATACCTGGTTATTTCGCTTCTGCAGATGTATTTGTTTTGCCTTCAGGTGCTGGCGAAACATGGGGATTAGTAGTGAATGAAGCAATGAATTTTAATTTGCCAATAGTGGTGTCTGATATTGTAGGCAGTTCAAAAGATCTGGTAGAAAATGGAGTGAATGGATATATATACCCTTGTGGTAATGTAGAACTTCTTGCAGAAAAAATAAAGGTATTGATCCAGGATGCAGCTAAAAGAAAACGATTTGGAGACGCAAGTCTGTTAAAAATTGACAACTATTCAAATACAGTAAGAAAAAATAATATTAAAAGTGCCCTGTTGGTTAGATGAAAATAATCTACGTAAATAGCGCCCCCTATAAAATTGATATATGTTTAGCTGCCTGGAAAAAAATAGCTGATGATGTAATTGTTATAGGGGCAAATAAACAGCGCAAAAAAACTGTATTGGAGCGCATAGCTTACAAACTTGGGTATCCGTTGGACCTAGACAAACTCAATGAACGTTTGTTGCTTCAGCTGAATCAGGCTGAAAAACCAGATTTGATTTTCATTGTAAAAGGTAATACTATTTTGCCTGCAACATTAAAAAAAGTCGCTTCCCTGAAAATACCTATAGTTTCCTGGTCCAATGATGATATGTTTGCCAGACATAATCGTTCACGTTGGTATACAAGAGGTGTTAAGTGGTATGATTTGGTTGTTACACAGAAATCCTATAATTGTAATACGGATGAATTACCTGCATTAGGAGCCAGGAAAGTTCTATTTCAGGATAAGTCGTATGATGCGGATCTGCACATTCCTTGTTTGGATTGCACGCAACAATCTGTTAAAGCTGATGTACTGTTTATCGGTACGTATGAAATAGAACGTCATGAAATGATGGAATATGCTGCGTCGCAAGGTGTCGTGATTGATATTTACGGTAACGGATGGAAAAATAAGATTCGAAGCAGCAATTTAATCTGTCATGAGAAACCTTTGTATGGAGAAGAATTTGTGAAAGCCATTTCATGTTCAAAAATTTCATTAAACTTCTTACGAAAAATCAATCGTGATTTACAAACCAGCAGAAGTATTGAAATACCAGCCTGCGGTGGTTTTATGCTGTCAGAAAGAAGTAATGAGCATGAACGCTTGTTTAAAGAAAATTCTGAAGCAGTTTATTTTGATTCAAAAGAAGAATTGGTAGATAAAATAAATTATTATTTACAGCACGAAACGGAACGGAAAAAGATTGCTGATGCCGGTCGTGAACGTTGCCTTGCAAGTGGCTATTCCTTTGAAGACAGAATGAAGGAAATTGTGCGTGTAATTAAACAGAAGACTTCTCATTCACATTCATGAAAATATCGGTAGCCATTCGACAGAAATTTCACGCCTTTGATCTGGCACAGCAATTGCAAAATCACGGGCTGCTGGAAAAGTTATATACGTCGTTTTACGGTAACATCGGCAATCGTAGTAATAATAAAGGATATACAATCAGTGAAAGCCGTGTTAGAACGAGCATGATAAATGCTTTTTTTACATACATATACAGAGAGAAAGATCCTGTTGTTGCTTATCAGCGATTTGGCAAATGGGCGGCAAACCAACTGAGGGAAGAGGATATGGTTGTTTCATGGGGCTTGGCCGCGACACCTATTTTCAATCGTGCAGAAAAAACAGGTATAGTGAAAGTGCTTGAAAGAGGGTCTTCTCATGTTTTGTATCAACGGGATATTTTATTGGAAGAATATGCGAAACTAAATGCAGATGCTTCCAGATTGAAAAACAGTTTTGCTCAGCATCGTCTGGAGCGGGAAATAGAAGAGTATCACCGTGCAGACAGAATAAGTATACCATCTTCGTTTGTTGAACGAACATTTATTGCTCATGGAATTGATGCGAATAAGCTCATTAAAGTTCCTTATGGCGTAAACCTGTCCCGTTTTTCGCCGGCACCTAAAAGGGATAAAATATTCAGAGTAATTTATGTGGGAGCAATGAGCATCCGCAAAGGTGTTCATTATTTACTGCAGGCCTTTAAAGAGCTGAATTTACCTCAAGCAGAATTATGTTTGATTGGCGCTATGACCCCTGAAATGCAGCCTGTATTCGCTCAATATGAAGGCTCTTTTGTCTATCACGCACCAATGCCTCAGGATCAGTTGGCGGCTTACTTAACCAATTCAAATCTTTTTGCTATATGTTCATTAGAAGAAGGATTAGCGATGGTGCAGCCTCAAGCCATGGCCTGCGGACTGCCGTTGCTATGTACCACCAATACCGGTGGAGACGATCTGATCAATAATGGTGTTGAAGGATTTGTTGTGCAGGCTTGTTCAGTTAAAGAGCTAAAAGAAAAGATAGAATATTGCTATATGAACCAGGAAGCTACGGCAGAAATGGGAACACGTGCGTACGAAAAAGTACGTTCCGGTTTTACCTGGGATGATTACGGTAATACTATCATAAAAAAACTAAAGGAAATAAATCATACACTATAAAATATTATTTCATGAGAATTCATGCCATTTGCTTAGCCCTTAATGAAGATGGCTTCATACGTGAAGTGATTTCGGCCTTATATCCGTTCTGTTCGGGCATCAGTCTTATTACACAATATGATAGAGATTGGTATGGAAAACCGGTAATACCTGATCAGACAGTTCCTTTTGTTATGAACTTTCCTGATCCTGAAGGGAAAATTCATGTGGTGATCAGACGCTATAAAGACGAAGCTGCTGCGCGTAATCATGAAATGCAGGCTATCTTGCATGACCCAACAAAAGGTATTCTGACGCATGGTGTACCCATTGAAGAAGTAAAAGCGTTTCATCAAAAACCTGATTACTTTTTAATTGTCGATGGTGATGAAATTTATGATCCGGAGACATTCCCGAATATTATAAAGTATCTGGAAAAGCACAAACCAAGAGGCCTCCGGGTTAATGGATATAATTATTATGGAACCTGGAACCAGCGCCTGAATCCTGCCAAAAAGAAATTTTGTCATTTTGGTTTTATCAAACCGGGAATACTATTCGAGACGCGACGCAGAGTAAGTTGGAATGAAGTGCGTTTGGCAAAATTATTAAAGACATTAAAATTGAAAGATGTTTCCCATAAATTCTTCGGTTTTATGGAATGTCCGGAGGAAGTGGGTGTCTTTCATCACGCTTCATATGTAGGCCCTTTGGAACGTATCGCAAGTAAATTATCAAAGTCTTCACATCCTGAAGTGAATAACAATGAATATCTGCAAAAGGTAATAGCAATGGATACAGAATTTATTCCTTATGATCAGCTTCCAGCGGTGATTCGCAACGCAAAATGGCCGGAAGGATATATTGTTAAATAAATAATAATGCCTGTTACAGATAAAAGTACAATTGAAAAAAGAGGCTTGAAAGGAGCTGTCTGGAATGCTCTTTCATTTATGATGAATATGGGGCAAACCATTTTTTTGGTTCCTATATTATTAACCTTCTGGAGCAATGAAACCTATGGAATCTGGCTTTCTGTATTTGCATTGTTTACTATGTTTCAGTCTTTCGATATCGGTCATCAGACTTATGTCGGAAACAAAATGACCAGTCTGTATCACGCTGGCAACATGGTTGAATTGAAACGCGTGTTGGCTTCTTCAATATACATAGCCGTAGCGTTAGGTATGGCAGAAGTACTTGCGGTAATTATTTTCACTTATGGGGGCTGGATGCAGCAATTACTGGGTGTTTCGGATACGATTACAAAACAATATCACCTAACAGAAGCTCTGTTAGCATTATTGCTTATGTGGATGCTGGTTGGTAGTGTAGGAGGTATTCTGGTTAAACTATTTAACCCTATAGGTAAATATGCTTCCAGCCAGAAATGGGGGATCGTTTCCCGCTTACTTCAATTCTCTGCAATCATTTTAGCTGCAATGTCTCATTTGAATATATTAGGAGCTGCCATTCTGATTGTTTTGTTTAACCTGGTTTACTGTGCTTTTCTATTTGCATATATTAAGCGGATTCTTCCTGAACTGTTCCCATGGTGGTTAAATGGTTCTGTCAAAATCGGATTACAGAATTTTTACCGATCAATAGCCATTACTTTTGCCGGTATTCTGAATCAGTTTAACCAAAGCGGTATCGTATTGGTTATCTCTTCTTATCTGCATCCAAGCCTGGTACCGGCATATACAACCTTACGTACACTTTCTAATACTGCGGTTCAATCTACAAGTATTGTATTGTCTCCGCTGGGACCTGAGATCACTAAGTTTAACACTTTGCAGGAATTTGATAAATTAAAAAAAGTATTTTCAGTGAATTGGTTTTTAAGCGGTATTATCATCAATTCCGGGTTGATATTAATTATTCCTTTTATTGAATGGATATTCAGTTATTGGACAAAAGGTAAAGTGGAATTTAGTTTTCCGTTATTTGCTCTACTGGCGTGCAGTGTTACACTCACTAATTTCGGGTCAGGATTTACCATTTTTATCAATAGTACCAATCAGACCAAACTCATTTTTTTATCATCTGTATTGCGTGTGAGTGTTACGCTTCTGTTAACATATCTGTTTATTGGGAAAATGGGTTTGGTTGCAATAGGAATTGGTCTGTTTATATCTGAACTTTTGAGTTCCATTGTAGTTAATTTACAGTTCATCCAAAATAAATTCAAGTCAAAGGGGCTGAATCTATATGATAAACAGTTATTGTTATCTGTATCTTCCTGCCTCGTTGTAATAATAACATACGGCCTTCAATATAAATTTAATACTGCTGATTCGTTGATATCGTTGATTGGATTTAGCGTTTTGCTATATATTTATTATCTTAAGTGGAAATTCCTGGATACTGATGTGAAGCTTAGAATCAGGGAATTTATATTAACTTTCTTAAAAAAGATTAAAGTGTCCAATAAAGCATCATGACAACCTATAAGTTATATCCTGTTCAGTATACAAATGAATATCCGCGCTGGGTAATCGTTTTAATGCTGGTATTGGGACTATGTTTCATGTATGCAACAGATCATATGGATATCATCTTGTTTATGAATATTCGTTGCTGTTTGTGGTTGTATTTTTATTATACCTGTTATAAATCCGGTTTACTTACACGTTTCGGATATATAATGCAATTTGTATATACAATTGCTACATCTTTTGCGAGTTTAACTTTTTTTTATGTATTATGTCACTATTTGAAACCTGAATATCTGGACTGGTTTGGATATAATGACTATAAAGACATTGTGATAAAGCAAACAAACGATTATATCTATCTTTATGCCAGTGTGCTTGTAACAACTTTTATTCTATGTTACCCTCAGAATAAGTGGAGAGCATCTTTTGTATTTGAATTTACTGAAACAGATTTACAGTTTTATAGAAAGGTAGCCATTGTCCTTTTTGTATCTGGATATGTTTCATTGTCTTTTATGCTGGCCGCTCCTCATGCTTTACATCACTTATTTCATGTAGGTTCTTTATTATCTTTGGGGGCTTTTCCTATTTTATTAATTGTTTATAAAACATATAAAGAAAATGGAATGGATGACAAAGCTCAAGCCATTTTCTGGTTACTTATTTTATTGGTTTTTTTATTTGGAGGTACTGCTTTTTTATTTAAAGGATCTAAAGGTAAATTATTTAACGTATTAGTCTTCTCAGGATTATTTTCAATTACTTATTTTAGATTCACCTTAGTGAAACTGATTGGATATTTTTCGTTAATCACATTACCTTTGTTTTATTTTCTGCCATTTTTTTTAGATTATAAAAACGCAGCTTCTCAAGGTAAATTGTCGTCTACGAAGGATCGGTTAGAGCAGTTGGATAAAGGCACAAATTCTATTGAAGATAAAAATACAAAATTAACTAATCAGTTTGATTACACTATAAATTATATATCCATACGCGCTATCATGGGAACTGTGACTTTAAAATATACTCAGCATGCCTTGTATCTCGGAGATGGGAATTCAAGTTTAGTAAGTTCCGATGTATACCCCCATTTAGTGGAAACTGTTTTGCCGCGTTTTTTAATACGGAATAAATTTGATTTTAATGCCCATTACAATGATGTTGCCCGCATGGTTGGTATTGGGAATTATAATGATACAACAACTTCCAGAAAGCCTAATGTAATGGAAGAAGCTATAATTGTTGACGGACAAAAGGGGATTGTTATTTTTGCAATAATTTCAGCATTGTTTCTGGTTTTATTAACCCGCATTTCATTAGCTAATAGTGATTTCGCAATCTTTAGTATTGTGTTTGTTTGTATTTCGTACATCGCAGCCAATTTAGTTGTTTTGGGTGACATGCTTTCATTCATGATTTTTCAGGCGGGTGTGATTTTTGTATTATTACTTGGTATATTAAGTTTAATGAAATATTATAAATTGGAATGGACAAGATAAGTGTTGTTATTCCTGTTTATAATGGCGAAGCTTTTTTGTTTGCGTGTTTGCAGTCTGTTGTACAGCAAAGCTGCTCCAATATTGAAGTTATTATTTCCATAGATCACTCTTCTGATCAGTCCCTGCGTATTATTCAGTCTTTTCAACACGACTCCCGCATCGTTGTTATTGAGAATGATAAAAGCAACAGAGGCATTTTTGGAAACTTAAACAATGCCATCAGGCATAGTACAGGCAAATACATACAAATTTTTTGTCAGGATGATGTCATGTACCCAAACATGCTTAAAGAGCAGATACAGGCATTGGAAAGCTGTAAAGGAGCTAAGATGGTTTATTGTAAAAAAGATGCCATAGATGCGAAGGGAAATAAAATTGTACTGCAAGAGAAGACCTGGACAACCCCTGATATTTTATACCCCGAAGATGCACGTTGCTATTTCTTTAGTTATGGTTGCTTGCCGGGGAATTTATCTACTGTTATGTTACACAGAGATTGTATTGAGCGGTATGGATACTTTAACCAACAGCTCGTGTATGCGGGTGATTTTGAATATTGGATACGGATTGCCGGGAATGATCCTATTGTAGTGAATAAACAAACACTTCTTGCTGTGCGCCAGCATAATCAGCGTGGTAGTAAAACGCTGAATACAAACCTGGTTTTACTGGAAGAAGAAATAAGTATTTATAACGATTTAATGAATGCTGCCTATACAGGCAAAAAAAAGAAGGAAGCCTTAAGGTACATTACCCGAATCAGAGGTGTGCAGCATGTGCATATGTTTATTAAGATGCTCCTGTCAGGTAATGTGAAAAACATGCGTCGTAATATAAGAAAATTTAAATCACCTTTTAGTTTTACAAAAGTGCTATGGTATTATGTTACAACCTTGAATATGCGCATCAATGTAAATAGGAAATTGGTTAAATGAAATGATTGATATGAAAGAAAAAATAAATGTTATTTATATACTGAGCAATGGACGCAGCGGTTCAACCATACTGGACTTGTTACTGGGGACACTGCCTTTTACCTGGACAATGGGGGAGTTACAAAATCTACCGAAGGATTATAGTGAAAATCGCGTTTGCGGTTGTACAAAGCAGTTGTCTTCCTGTAATTTTTGGTCTAAGATTTATGGTGATAGTTACATAAATAATTTCGGCACAATTACTTCACTAAGCTATTTCAGGGATAAATACCCACAAGGCCGAGTGATACGCTGGAGTATGCTGAGAGATGTATTACGTAAATCAATCCGTCCGAAATATAAAGCTGATGCTATCAAATACAGTGAAGCAAACTATCAGTTAATGCAGAAAGTATTGCATGAAGCTAAAGTGCGCAAAGGTGAGCAGGTGAACTGGCTGGTTGATGCTTCAAAAGACCCGTATCGCTTGATGTGGTTACATGCTTCAGGATTATTTAACATACGTGTGATCCATATTACAAAAGATCCCCGTGCATTAGTATATTCCATGACGAATAAAGATCTGAATAAATCTTTTCTGAAATCCATGCGAATGGTTGTGAAATGGTTCGGTGAGAATCTTATCATGTCCATTCTTTGTAAAAGGCATTTTGAAAAAACGGAAACATACCAGTTGCAGTATGAGAAAATGGTAAGTAATACGGAAGAAGAATTTGCGAGAATGACTCAGTTGTTTGGAGTAAGCCTATCGGATGTTAAAAAAGAAGAATTTAGAAATCATATGAACCACGGGATTTCGGGTAATCAGGCAAGATGGCGGGGTGGG
>NZ_JBQCDF010000191.1:0-5147 GCF_051961495.1 Cytophaga sp.
GGAAACGAAACTTTTCGGAATAAAAAAACTAAAATTACTTGCGTAACTAATCGGTTACAAATATATTTGTAACCGATTAGTTACTTAAATGGTTTTTTTGAGAAATGAACAGCTTTCATAAATATTTAACCATTGTAAATACCTCGAATCATTTATTATTCATAACTCATATCCTATGAGAAGAGACGTATTTCAGGCAATAGCCGACCCAACCCGCAGATCTATTCTGGGTTTACTGGCTTTACAGACCTTAACACTGAATGCCATTGCAGAGAATTACCAGATCAGCCGACCTGCAGTGTCAAAGCATATCAAGATTCTCAATGAATGTGGACTGGTAGAGATCAGGGATGTTGGCCGGGAACGTTATTGTGAAGCCCGTCTGGACAAGCTGAATGAAGTTTCGGTTTGGGTGGAGCAGTATAAGCAATTCTGGGAACAGCGTTTTGATGCGCTGGAAATGTATTTAGATAAACTTAAACAGAATAAACCGAATGGAAAAGAATAATACCGCAGACCGCGAACTGCGGATCTCCCGTTTGCTGGATGCGCCCATTGATTTGGTGTGGGAAGTATGGACAGACCCTGAACATATTAAAAACTGGTGGGGCCCAAATGGCTTTACCAACACCATTACAAAAATGGAGATCCAGCCGAACGGCGCCTGGGATCTGGTGATGCATGGCCCGGATGGTACCGACTATAAAAACAAAAGTATTTTCAGAGAAGTGGTTAAGCATGAAAAGATCGTGTATGAGCATATCAGCGGACCGAAATTTTTAGCAACCATACTCTTTGAAAAGAAGCAGGATAAAACTTTTATACAATGGCATATGCTCTTTAATACTAAAGAAGAGTTTATACAAACCGTGAAAACATTTAAAGCAGACGAAGGTTTGAAACAAAACCTGGAAAAATTAAATGTTTATCTGGAAGCAGCTTTTACAATCCGTCAGCAATTAAAAAAATCTACTATGGCAAGAGTAACTAATTATTTAAATTTTCCCGGTACTACCGAAGAGGCAATGAATTTCTACAAAACTATTTTTAATGGAAAATTTGTAGGGAAAGGTATTCAACGCTTAGGTGATGTGCCACCACATGAAGGCATGCCTCCTTTATCTGATGCAGACAAGAAGCTGATCCTGCATATCGAACTGGAAATATTTGGTGGTTACATCATCATGGCTACGGATGCACCGGAAAGCATGGGCTTTACTCTAACCTCTGGTAATAACATGCACATCAGTTTAGAGCCTGAATCAAGAGCAGAAACAAAACGTATTTTTGAAGCATTGTCTGAAGGTGGAAAAATAACGATGCCGCTGGAGGATATGTTTTTTGGCGCATACTACGGTAGTGTTACCGATAAATATGGCATCAACTGGATGCTAAACTTCGCTGAGAAAAAGTAAAGAATGATTTCAAATAATTAAGGAGAAAAACTATTAAGTACAAACTAAACCAAACAATTCATTATGAAAATTCTATTCTGGGTAACAACCGGTTTCTTATTCCTGATGCAGGGTTTAATGCCAATCTTCACGTATAAAATGCCCGATTCACAGGCGGCCATGGCACACCTGGGTTATCCGGTATATTTTGGACTGATGCTGGCTCTCTTTAAACTGGCGGGCGGCCTTGCGCTAATTGTTCCGCAGGTGCCGCGGAGAATAAAGGAGTGGGCCTATGCAGGCTTTGGCCTGGATTTTATTGCTGCTATCTATAGCATGATTGCTGTGGATGGCATGGTGGCAACATCTTTCTTCCCGATCATTGCCTTTTTAGTATTAACAGCGTCTTACATTTCATATCATAAAGTATACGCCGCTAACTGATGGTAGAGGTTTTTAAAACAAATGTTCAGGAAGCCGATGAAGCGCATAGTATTATTCAGCGGCTTCTTGAACATTTTCCTGATTATCTGATCAACTTTGATCTGGAAGATTGTGATAAAATCCTTCGCATCAAAGGGGAGAAGATTGATTCTGAAAAAGTCTGTAAGATTGTAGGGCAAACGAATGCAGATTGCAGTGTTTTGTAGATACGTATATTTCCTGCTTAATTTACCGGAAACATTTTTTATTTTTAAGGGTCAGGTTACTATATACAGAAACCTGTTTAATAACTTCCCCATATGATTAAAAAAATACTATTACTCATCTTCATTGCATGTGCTTTACAACTGGACGTGCTTGCTCAGCCGCCACAGTTGATCATTCCCAAATGGAAAGTCGGAGACAGCCTGTTGGTACAGGAAAAAGGATCTATCAAGATGAACATTCTGGGAATGGATATACCTATGGATGCCAATACAAGATATAAATTAAAAGTTACTCAAAAAGATGCCGAAGGTTATACCATTGAAGTGTATGACATGAATTACCTGGGTATGAACGGTGGCGGACCGATGGAAGAACTTTTCAAGGAACTTGAAAAAAATCTTGGTGAAATGATGAAACAAGCCACAGCAATGAAATTGATCGTTCGGGTAAGTCTGCAGGGCGAAGTAAAGGATCTCCTCAACTGGAAAGAGGTACAGCTTGTGCTTCATCAAATGGGCGATGCGCTGATGACATCTATGGGAACAAAATACGGTATTCCACAGGAAAAACTGGATTCTTTAAAACTTGAAATGAGTAGCAAACTTGCCACTAAGGATCAGGTCATGAACGAAACACTGGATCAGGTTGAATATTTGATGAGTGGTTACAACATCAAATATCCGCTGACAGGTAAATTAAATGTTTCGGCCATGTTGTTCAGCAGGATGAATTATTTTGAATTGAATCACAAAGGTGTAGCTGCTACGCTAAGCACCAAAACTGTTTCAAGAAAGCCAACAGAGACACAGGTAGCTTATGATGTGATCTATAACAGACAGGCACTGCTGGATTATATAAACAGCCAGTCTGCAGACAAGTATACAAAAGAGATGCTGGATAAGATGGTGTTTACAGAAGACCGGAGTTTTAATTTCAATTCAACAAATAACTGGCCTAAATATATTAAAATGAACGCCCACATTGCAATGGAAGAAATGATGAATATTACCATTGCTACAGAGTATGCGATTACGCAGTATTGAAAAATAATTTATAGGTATTATTTTAAATGCTACTGTTTAATGTTCTATAAAAAAAAATAAAAAAACTACTAAGATTATACCTAATAAATTAAAGAATGATTGTTTTAGGGATGCTTTAATTACAGTGGTTGCTATCTGATCATCAATGATCAGATAGCTATTGGTATCTATTTTAGTCTTTATGTACTGCACGCATTCATACCTCTACAAAAAAAATAATTATGAATTGAAAACTGCAGATAAACTTTTAAATAATTCATAATTCATAAATTACTTCTTCTTCAGATCCAGCGCCTCTGCCATGCCCGGCAGCAGCTTGTGCTCAGAATCCATGATACCGAACCATACCTGCCAGGAGATATCCATCTCGCGGAAAATTTCTCCCATGGTTTTGAAGTAAGCATTCAGGTCTTCGATCTTTGCCGTATTTGGTAAAGCGCCCCATTCATTACAGATCAGGGGAACATTGTTGTCATAGGCCCAGTTCTTTACCTGCGCCAGTCTGTTTTTAATGAACTGTTTATTGCCTTCCTGGTAATATCTTTTTGCCTGGTCTTTCACCCAATCCGGTGTGCCGTCAACAATCCCAAAATCCCTGAATTCGGTCGACCATCTTTCAGGTGAATAGGGAAACGGGATACCTTTCATGGTGCCCATGTTTGTCCAGCTGGCGCCCTGGTGCGTAAAGATGAAGGGGTCATACATATGGAATGAATAGATCACGTATTTATCTTTTAATGGTTTGTTCTTGATCAGCTCATCCAGGCTGTACCACTTTGTATCTCCAAAAATAACAGGTCTTGTTTTATCAACCCGGCGGATGGAATCGATCATCATCTGCGCCAACAGAGTCCAGTCGGCCTGGTCAATGTATTCGCCCTCCGGCAAGCTCAGGCACGGCTCGTTGGTGAGTTCAAAGAATAAGTCTTCACGTTTTTCATGCACGAAGTGTTGTGCGACAATTCTCCATAAAGAAGATACGGCTTCTCTGAATTTCGGATCTTTAGAGGCTGCTCTGTTGTAGCTTCCATCATAAGCATGGTAATCGATGGTTAAAGAAAGTTTGTATCGCTTGGTCCAGTTATTCATGGAATCCAGCAATGTATACAACATGGGTTCTATGACAATTTTCTTTTTCTCACCGCTCAGTACTTTCAGTCTGTCTTCAATATACAGATCCAGGTCAATAGGGAAGCGGATACCCAGCAAGCCTTGCTCTGACTGAAGTTTAATAATGGCTTCATTGTATTTCCAGTCTTTCGGGTTGGCGGAAGTAATTTTGTTGGCTTCTGCCCAGCTGGCCAGGTTCATGCCTTTGGTCAGGTATTTTTTTGACAGGTCATTCAGCGGACTGGATATATTACCTTTAACAGCAACCGGTGCCGGAATCTGAGCCGGCAGGATCTGCATGTTATTTTGTTTTTCATACTTGATCTCCTTGACAAAACGGATCTCGTCGATTTCAAAATCTCCCGAAGTCTCATCGAGGTTCCATACAAGCTTAACCGAATTATCCAGGTTCAGATCGACTTTTTTACCCCAGCCTTCCTGGTTCAGCATAGAAAAATCAATGGTTACCAAGGTCCAGTCATTACTTGCCGGCACGCGCATGGAATAATAGTCATAATCCTTTACTTCAGGAGTCTGTACCCGCACCTTATGAGCAACACCTTTGTGCCAGTAGGAAATACCGGCATAGGCAGATGGATTTACAGCAGCTGTTTTATCAACGCCTGTTGCCAGGGAATAATAAGGATTCCATTGATAGTTGGCCTTTTCGAGGATAACATCGACATGCAGCATGCCTTTGGATTGGTAGCCGCCGGTGGTTATAAAGGCTTCTTTCTGCCAGTTTTGCTGCACCAGACGGCTTTTGCCGCCCGCGGCATTATCATTGAAACTATACCAATAGCCTCCCAATGAATTTTGTGAATTTCCATCTTCAAAATCTTCAATTAATAAACTTGGAGATTGCTGTGCAACAACACGTAATGTGCATAGTAAAAATACAGGTAACAGGTATATGATTTTCATGTTATGGAATTATGAATTATGAGTT
>NZ_JBQCDF010000192.1:0-5595 GCF_051961495.1 Cytophaga sp.
ATGCAAGCCAGCTGAATGCTAAATATATTCCATCAGCTGCTGATGTTGCCGCAGGAAGTGCTGTTGTTACATTAACATCTACAGGTAATGGAAATTGTAATGCGTATTCAAAAACAAATACAATTACTTTAAATCCTAAACCAACAATTACTGGTTCTGTCCCTCAGGATTCAATCTGTAGCGGTAACTCTATTACTGCAACAACAAGTGTAACAAATACAACATCATTTGTATGGAAAACAACAGGTACAGGTACTTTCAGTACGTTAACCGGATCACCAACTATATATACTCCTTCACAGGCTGATATTGACAATGGTGGTGTAATTATCTATTCATCTACTGTTGGTTCTAATCCTTGTAAAGAAGTTGAGAAATATTTCTCAATTACAATTCTTTCTTCTCCTGCTTCATTGGTAAATGCTGGCTTTGACCAGGTTGCCTGTGCTGACAATGGCTTCTTCCCATTGAATGGTAGAGTTGGTGGTCTTGCAGGAACAGGTATATGGACAACTGCTACCGGACGTGGAGATTTCTATCCGGATGCGACAGACCTGAATCCAATCTTTGTTCCCGATCAGGCAGATATCAATGCAGGTGGTTTAACGATCACATTGACATCAACCAACAACGGGATTTGTGCTCCGAGTTTTGATGATATGCTCCTGACTATTACTCCAGCACCTACTGTAACTACTGGTACTCCATTACCTCCATTATGTGCGGACACTGCATTCATTCAATTGAATCCGACAATCACAAATGCATTGGGCGGTGAATGGTCAACAACAGGAACGGGCGTATTCTCGCCAAGTACTACCGATTTAAATGCAGTATATGTTCCTTCCGCAGCAGACAGGAAGAAAGGATCCATCGGCCTTACCTTGACTACTACCGGCAATGGAACCTGTAACTCATACTCAGACTTCCTGAATATCAAGTTAACACCTACGCCAACAATCAATATAGGCAATGATAAAACAGTCTGTGCGGATCAGCTGGTTGATTTAAGTGCTGTAATAACTGTTGCAACCGGCGTAGACTGGACATCGTCAGGTGGTGGTATCTTTACAGCACCAAGCAATAGCGTGGCAACCGCTTATCTGTTCTCAACTCCTGATACAACGAATAAAGTATTGAATATTTTTGCAAAAACCGTTTACCAGGGATTATGCAAACCAGTCTTCGATACATTAAAAGTAACAGTAAAACCAATACCTGTAGTATTGGCATCTGCTGACCAGACTATTTGCGCCGATCAAAATTCAATATCTGTAAGTTCAGTTATTGCTAATGCCGGTACCGTTGACTGGAGTACAAATGGTTCAGGATTCTTCAGTCCGAGCGGCAGTGGTTCTCCTGTTACCTACTCTGTATCTACTGCCGACAGGAGTAACGGTACAGTAAGATTATATGCAACATCTAACAATTCCGGCATATGCGGACCGCAAAAAGATAGCATTGATATCACAATTACTCCATTGCCAATTGTATCTGCTGGAGCGCCTATTATATGCGACACCCTTGCTGGTGCAACATTGACTGGTACAGTAACGAGTTCAATGACAGGAGGAGTTACCTGGACAGCATCATCCGGAGCAGGTATCTTCTCTGTTAATAACTCTACATTAAATGCTGTATATGTTCCAGGCAGAGTCGACATTGCTTCCGGACAGGTTATATTAACGCTTACGGCAAGTGGATATGGTACCTGTCAACCGGTTAGTAGTTCAGCAGTATTGTTAATTGAACCTCTGCCAATTTCAAATGCAGGTCCGGATCAGATTTCATGTATGGGAGCAAGTGTTACTGTTTCTGCCAACAACAGACAATCAGGTGTTCAGTACTCATGGACAGATGGTACCGGAACGATTGTAGCCCCTGCGAACGCTCCTACGAATACTTTCACTGTTGCAGGTCCGACCAGAAGAATATTGCTGGCAGAAGATTATAAAGGGTGTATTGTAAGAGATACTGTAGATATTACAACATTTACATTGCCGTCATTTACGTTAACTCCAAACCCGGCTTGTTATCAGGAAAATTTATTGATCCTGTCAAATCCAAGTCCTGCACCAACAGTACCTGGTTTATACCAATGGTACAACAATGGCAAAATCATGACAGGTGAAGATAAGACGTTCCTCATTGTTCCTGATACTGGTACATACAAAATCCAGTATTCATACAACAATTGTAGTTCAACAGACCAGTTACCGGTTAAACCTGTACCTGCAATCACAGCTGCGGATGTAACGGCTTGTGGAAATGCAACATTAACAGCGAGTGCTATACCAGCAAACGCAACGATTGACTGGAGCCTGAATGGAAGTCCGGTAGGCACAGGTTCTCCGATTTCAATTACTTCTGTGGCGAATGACACGATTAAATATGACATTCGTGTAACAAACCCTGCAACAGGCTGTTCAAATACAGATAGTGTATATGTAATCGGTCTGCCGATTCCGCAAATGGTTTCCCTGGATTCTACTTCATGCGTTGGTTTAACAGTCCGTTTAACGGCAAGACCAACAAATATTCCGAACCTGGATCAATTCCTGGATCTGAAATTCAATTGGAGAAAAGATGGAGGCGCAATTTTCGCAACTGATTCTACAGTCACTGTGAATTCTGTAGGCCAATATAAAGGTGCTATAGCGATCGGTCAATGTAAAGATACATCTACGAATAACATTGCATTCGCAGCGTATCCGGTCTCAACCTTACCTAGTGAATATATGTATTGTCCGGAAACGGATACAAGTGTTACACTTGATCCGGGTACAGAAGCAAATACAACCTATGTATGGAGTGATGGATTCACAGGTACACCAAACAAAGTTTCACCAAAAGTGGATAGTGTTTATAAGGTGATCATTACCAATCAGTACTTCTGTTCTATTACAGATCAGACATTGGTATATGCTATATGTGCACCAGACATTCAGGTACCAACAGCCTTCACTCCTAACCTAACCGGCAGCGGAGACCAGATTTTCAGAGGCTTTGGTAAATATGAAGTGAACTACAAATTGATGGTATTCAACAGATGGGGTGAAGTGATCTTTATTTCAAATGATAAGTTCATGGGCTGGGATGGTACATATCTAGGTCAGGAAGCGCCATCAGGTATTTACCCTTGGATCGTTACTTACGAAGGACGTGCTCAGTTTAAAGGTCCTTATAAGAAAACAGGTCAGGTAACGCTTATCAGATAAGATAATTAAGCATACATAAAAAGGCCCCGTTCCGATAGTTATCAGGACGGGGCTTTTTTTATGATTTAAAATTTAAAAACAAACTAGCTGATATATTCCCATGCAGAATGATACCCATCGTGAAATTCAATATACTCCTGCAAACCTGAATAAAATTTAGAAGATGTAAGTGTAGAAGAATCACCAACAATAATTATTTTTTTTCGTGCACGGGTAATAGCAACATTCATTCGTCTCAGATCTTTTAAGAAACCTATCTCCTGCTTGCTGTTTGAACGTACAAGACTTATAATGATAATATCTTTTTCCTGTCCCTGAAAACCATCTACTGTCTGTACCTGAATATTTTTTGACATGATATGCTGTTCTATTAGTTGCTCACGCAGATACTGAATTTGCAATTTATACGGACTTATAATTCCAATGCTTGCGTGTTTATTGGCATCAATAATTCCTGGCAACAATGTTAAAACAAGATCAGCCTCCTGCTTATTCCGGATACCAAAAGGGGCATTCAGCAATTCTTCTTCGTAACCGGTTCCGGCAGTATCTACAAACTGGACGATTGAGTCTTCATCAAGCCGGTGATCTTTGACACTGCCATGCGCCTTCAATTTATTGTCGTAAAACCATTGTGACGGGAATTGCATGATTTTTTCATTCATGCGGTATTGAATGGCCAGCATTTCTGAAATACCAGATAAAGGCATTAACTTTTCAAGCAAACTGATGGATAATCCTTTTCTGGATGCCTCGTCAGACTTGACCGTTGGAGGCAATTGTAAATGATCACCTGCCAGAACTACTTTCTTAACTTTCTGGATGGGAATCCAACACATGGGTTCCATGGTTTGTCCGGCTTCATCAAAAATAAGGGTGTCAAATTTTTCTTTACCTATTTCTTTATGCATGGATACGACCGGCGTACAGGTGATAACCTGATTTTTTATCAATACATTCTGTTGCAGAAACTGAAGTTGGTCATCCGCTTGACCGCGCAGGCTACGAGCTTCCTTTAAAATAGCCTTTCGCTGTTCACGTTCTTCCCTGTCAAAATTCCGTTTGTATTTATTTGCCATGCGGAAAAATTCTTCGGCACGTTTTTTCAATTCCTTCACCAAACCAAACTGCGCATGATTTGTTACCTGCCGGTCGAGGCAATACTGTAAATTTTGCTCGTTGATTTTTGATGGGTTTCCTAAACGAACCACGGGAAGTCCTCTGGCAGCAAGTCTTTCAGTCAATACATCTACAGCTGCATTACTTGAAGCACATACCAATATACGTTCTCCTTTTTCTACCAACGTATGTACAATCTCAACAATAGTCGTTGTCTTTCCCGTTCCGGGCGGTCCATGAATAACAGCTACATCCTGTGCCTGAATGGCTTTCTCCCAGGCTTTCAACTGAGAATCATCTAATTTTTCAGGAATTTTATATTTATCTTTTGTATTGAAAGAAGCTGCTTTCTCACCTAAAATAACATCCCGTAACCGAATAGAATCTTTGCTTAACCCATCATCTCCGGCCCAGTAATCAAGTGTCGAGAGCATCGTTTCGTAACTATGCTTATCAAACAATTTATCCATGCCTATCTTACCATCCGAAAGCCATTCCGGTGATTCATCTTTCATCAGTTGAACCGTTACCAGATTGCCCGCAGACGCGGTTATAATACCATCAATAACGTCTTCCTGATTGTTGCTATGCTGGTGGTTTGAAAAAATACGTACTTTATCTCCCGGGTAGAATATATTGGGTGTGTCCGATTCATATTTGCGCTCAATCTCAATATGGAGGCGCTCTGCAAAACCATAGTATTCACTTTTGATAAAAAGCGGATACCAGGTTATTCCGAGTTCTTTTCTTTCCTGTATGGATTGTTTGGCAAGTTCTTCTTCGTAAATTTTAGCATCCTCACTCATTTCAATTTTCAGGAGTTTTTTTATTTCCTGAAAATATTCCTTTGCTACACTCATGAATTATTTCTGTTTTTCTTCAATGGTTTTACAAAGGTCTTTATACCATGATTCACCATATTTACGGATTAGCGGACCTTTTAAAAATTTATAGATAGGAACTCCTAATTCTTTTCCATTTGAACAAGCGGGTTTACAGATGCTCCAACGGTCATAATTCAACGCATCAAACTCATCGTATTTCGTAATCCGGATAGGGTATAAATGACAGGAAATTGGCTTTTGATAATCAATTTTTTTATCCAGATATGCCTGCTCAATGCCACACTTTAAAATACCTTTCGCATCATAAATCGCATACGCACACTCCCGGTTATTACCGATTGTCGGTGTTACAGGATCTCCTTCTTCATCGGTAACAGATGTACCCTGTTTTTCAATGGTTTTGATACCTTCTT
>NZ_JBQCDF010000193.1:0-26506 GCF_051961495.1 Cytophaga sp.
TACGTAACGATAAAAGAAAATTGATTAAAGCAAATTGCAAGCGAGCTTATATCAATCCGCAATATTTTTAAATGTAGACAAGAATTGCTGTTTTGCCATTTTAAAAAAATGGGAGTAAGATTTATTTTAAACAATTATAACACAAGATGACTTATTTCCTTCAGTTGATAGGTATACAGATTGATAAACTTGCCAAACAGGAAAGAAGTAAGAGACTTTTGATTAATTTACTGGGTTCTTTTTTTGTTAAGGCAATTAGCATGGCCATTACGCTTACACTAATTCCCGTTTCATTAAAATATACTGAAGCAAGCACGTATGGTGTATGGTTGACATTATCTTCAGTAATTGTTTGGTTTAATTTATTTGATTTCGGATTGTCCAGCGGATTAACCAATAAGCTTACTGAATCTTTTGCTAAAAATGACATACAGTCTGCCAGGATTTATCTATCAACAACTTATTTCTTTCTGGCAGTAATGATATTACCTCTCAGTATTATCTTTTTTATAGCAAGTAATTTTATTGACTGGAATATAGTTTTTAATACAACTATCGATAAGACAGAACTTCGCACAGCTATCCATTTGATGTATGTTTCCTTTTGTTTCTCTTTTTTACTTAAACCGATCAATCATGTATTAAAATCCAAGCAGAAACATTTTGTATTAAGCAGCATACAAGTTGCCGGCAATCTGATAGCACTTATATGTATAATGCTTATGGGAAACATGTTCAGCAGTAAGTTCGTTTTCTTGTGTTGTATATTAAGTTTCACTTACCCGCTGGTTTTGATGATTGCCACACTGGTCTTGTATTTAGGCGTCTTTAAAGACATTCAGCCGAAAATGGCGTTCGCTTCAAAAAGGCATTTTAAAAATGTTTTTGGTGTAAGTGCAAAATTTTTCATTATTGAAATTTCGGTGATCGCTATACTAATGTCAAACAATATATTAATAGCGCACCTGGTAGATAATCAAAATGTAACCTATTATAACATTGCTTATAGATTATTCAGTATCATTACAATATTCCAATATATGATCATGATACCTTTGTGGCCGGCTTATACAGATGCGTATACCTTAAAAGATTACAATTGGATAAGATCTGCAGTATCAAAAAGCAATAAACTGAATTTCGCTCTTTGTGTTCCTCTGGTATTAATGTTCTTATTAAGTGACCAGATATATTTTTACTGGATTGGCGATGACATTAAAATCCCCTTTGAAGTAAATTTACTCCTGATGATTTTTGTGGGCATCGGTACATTTAAAGAGTCCTATGTCTCATTTATCAATGGCGTAGGCAGGGTCAATTTACAAGCTGTTTATAGTGCGGTAACAATTGTACTGCAAGTACCGCTGGCATATGTTTTGGCGAAGTATTTAAAGCTGGGCTTAACAGGTATTCTGCTCCTCAATATATTTTGGGTAGTAATAGGTTTTATATTATGGAGAATCCAATACGCTGTTATTATGAATTCAAATAGCAGCAAAAAAATCTGGCAATAAATCTTTATATCGTTTTATGAAACAGTTTTCATTTTTAAAAGATACTTCCGCAAAGATTTTGTTCCTGATCTTTGTGGCAAACTTCTTTTATGATGATCCAACGCTGTATCTGTATAAAAGAGTATTGTTCTCTATATTCATATATTATGCCATGTATGAAATTTTCAATGTCTACACGGTTAGTGTTTCAGGTGTCAATTCATTTAAAATGCCTGTTTTTTATCATTTCTATGTGCCTGTTTTATTCGTTTTCATATCGTCCTTGCTCATTAAAGATCTGATGAACCCGAATTTGAATTGGGTGACGCTGCTAAATAACCCGTATAGTCTTTTGTCGGTAGGGTCTATTTTTCTATTTGTTATTGGCGCAAATATGGAAGATATCATGCCGATTTACAAGGCTCTTCAGGTAGTATTATTTGTATTTGTATTGGTTTTATTATTGCCTGTATTCGGCAAGGTGAAATATTATCAAGGCTACGTTTGTGCAAATGCATTTATTCCGTTTTTCTTTATCTCCCTCTATCTTAAGCGTTATGTCGTATTCTGCTGGGGATTATTGATTGGCGGACTATATTTCAGCAATTTGTCTGATTACAGGATCATTGCCATGAGAATTCTTTTGTTCGTTGGATTATACATTGCATTCAGTATTTGTAAGAAAATGAATTTTTTAAAAGTGATTGTGATATTAGTCGCTTGTTTTTGTTTGTATCATTTTATTGCAAATCTGGGAGACATTTTATTTTTGTTCAAAGATATTATTGGTGTAAAAAGTTTTGACGACGTAGATACCAGAGGTTTCTTATGGACCGAAGTATTTGGTGATCTGCAAGGCAGCGAATTTATTTTTGGAAAAGGGTTTCTTGGAACGTATTTCAGTGAATACTTTTTAATGATCCTGATTCATTTTCAAACATACGCAGATCATTATGAAAGATTTTCCGTGGAAGTAGGCTTTCTACAGCTTTTGCTTAAAGGAGGATTCTTCTGGTACTTCTTATATATAGCTCCAATATTCTATGCATTTATAAAAGGTATTTTCTGGAATGGTAATAATAGGATGGTACTTTTCATTTCTACATTTCTTTTTACAGAACTGTTATTGATGTTTATAGAAAATAATCCGTATTTCAGTTTTCAATATTCACTTATATTCCTTTTAGCGGGTTATTCACTCAGACTGATGAAACAAGAGCAGGATGCACCATCGCTTCAAGAAACATCTCAATGATATAATTGCAGCCATAGAAATATGAAATTGATTACAACAAGTTGGGATGACGGACATATAAAGGATTTTCGCCTGGCGGATTTACTGGATAAGTATAATCTGGCAGCTACGTTTTATATACCTGCAGCGAATGATGAGCATGCGGTGATGAATGAGAAAGAAGTAATTGAATTGTCAAAAAGATTCGAGATCGGCGGACATACCATGAATCACACCCGGATGAATACTACTTCAGAAAAAATATTTAAAGCAGAAATTGAAGGATGTTATTTATGGCTGGCAGATTTATTAGGAAAGCAACCCCAGTCATTCTGTTTTCCAGGTGGAGTTATCAATCAGCCGGCGACAGCGTATGCATATAATACTGGTTTTAAAATCATACGTACAACAGAGTTGTTGAATCCCTGGTTTGATCCCAAGGCCTATGTAATACCCACTACCATGCAGGTTTACAACCATTCTTCATTTACGTATTACAGGCATCTGGCGAAACGGTTTAAAATACAATCTTTGCTTTTATATCTAAAGTCAGGCAGCTCGGGGTCATTACGGAAAACCCTTGAATATTATTTAGAATATATACAATTACATGGCGGGTGTTTCCATTTATGGGGCCATTCATGGGAAATAGAAGAATTTAATTTATGGAGTGAATTGGAAGAGTTGTTTGAAGCAATATCTAATTTGCCGGAGATTGCTTATGTAAGCAATGAAGGCTTATTACAATATAAAAGTTAATCTTTTGAAAACAGTTTTAATTTCTGCGTATACGTGTTGCCCAAACAGAGGATCTGAACCTGGAAATGGATGGAGCTGGCTGATGGGTTACATTCAGAATGGTTACACAATACACTGTGTAACATCTGATCGATATGTAGCGCAGATTGAAAAGTTTTGCAGGGAAAATAAATTCACGAATTTGACATTCCATTTTTCAGGTTACAGACTCGCCCGCAATACAAAAAAAATCCCTGTTGCAGGAGAATACCTGCATTACTATTTATGGCTGATTAAAGCACGGAAGACTGTAACGCGATTAATTTCTAAATACGAATTTGATCATGTCCACCACGTCACTTTCAGCTCTATTAAATTTGGCACGCCTGTATATAATACAAAGCTGAAACTTGTTATAGGACCATTGGGTGGAGGTAAATTACCCGATAAATCATTAAAAAAATATCTCGGGCGAAATTATTATCTGGAAGCTGTAAAATATAAGATCGCCGGATTTTTATCTCTTATTAATCCAACGGTCTCAGCTACTATCAATAGTGCGGATCGAATACTGGTTTCGAATGACATTGCCGCATCTATTGTAAGAAGGTATTCTTCTTCGAATCTGATTCGTATGTTTGATGCCGGATTACCGGAAAATTTCAATATCAATTTTATTAAAAGAAAGCCGGAAGGAACCATTCATATTTTATGGATTGGAAGCCTTATTTCCAGGAAAGGGCTTAATCTTGCCATTGAAGCTGTAGCTGCATTGCCTGCCAATATGGACTTTCATTTCTTTATTGTTGGAGACGGTCCGTTAATGCGTAAATCCCAGGAATTAATTTCAATGTATAATCTTCAATCGAAGACGACATTTACCGGCAAAGTGCCTTATGATACATTGAAGGATATCTTTACAAAGTCTCATCTTTTGTTGTTTCCAAGTTTAATTGATTCATGCCCGATGCAGGTCTTTGAATGCATGGCGTACAGTATGCCCGTTGTAACTCTGGAACATCAGGGTATGAAAGAACAGGTGCCAGCAACAGCCGGAGTGCGGGTTGCTGTTAAATGGAATGAAACAAACTATGCACAAAAACTTGCAGCAGGTATTCGAACCGTAATATCTGATCCTGAACAATATCATCAGTATTCGTTGAATGCCTACAAAATCGGGCAGCAACAATTATGGAGTAAAAGAATTGAGCATTTTGTAAAAGAAATATTATAGGCAGCATATTATGACACACTATTTAATTTGCGATTTAAATATTCAAAAAAAAGGCCATTATATTGGATACAACCAGTATATCATTAATGACATTGCTAAGCTCAAAGGCAGCACAGATCGAAAATATTCATTTTTATACAATGAAGAGGCGAAACATTTCCTGAGCTTTCCTGATATACTAAAAGAAGATGTGCATTTTCTGGACGATAATTGCTGGAGCAATATAAGCATGAAGGAGAAAATCAGTCTTTTCAAAAAAGCTGTAACGATTGCCAATGAACTTCATGCAGATCATTTAATTTTCATGGATCTGGATCAATATCAGTTTCCAATATTCAGGACTGCCTTTTCATTCAAGCTTTCAGGAGTTTTGTTCAGGCCACATCACCGGATCATGCATTCTTCTGATACATTTAAATCTAAACTTGCCAGCCGTATTCAGCGGATTAAAAAGATTATTGCTGAGAAATTTCTTATATCTAAAAAAAATGTTGAGAATGTATTTATATTGAATGATGAAGAAGGCGTAAAATTTCTGAATAAATTTCACAACACAAATCAGTTTAAGTTTTTACAGGATCCGATTTTCTCATATCCGTCTTCGCTTAAATCATATGAAGAAGATGGGGTTGTTAAGTTTTTGATTTTTGGTTCAATGAATGAGCGTAAAAATATAACCACGATTGTGAAAGCATTTGCAGCAACGAATTTTACTACAAAAGCTGAATTGCTGATTGTTGGGCATGCAGAACAATCTTATTTGACATACCTTCATGAACTTGTAAGTAACCTGCCGGGCATCCATGCAGATAAAAAAATCACGATAAAGTCTGGTTTTGTCACAGATGAAGAAATGGATAATTATTTCCATAGCGCAACTGTATGCCTGTTGATCTATAAAGACTTTTACGGATCAAGCGGATTACTGGGGCGCGCAGCCTTACATAACAAAAAGGTTATAGGCGCTAACGTAGGTTTGTTGAAAGAACTAATCGAAAAGAATAGTTTAGGAATTACCTGTGATCCTAAAAGTGAAACGGAAATTTCGAAAGCATTGATTGAGATCCTTGATAAGGATTTTCCTTCAGAAAATTTTCAACGGTTTTTTGAAACATATTCTCCTGAAACATTTTTCAAAACTCTCTTGCAGCTTCGTATATGAAAATATTGATTATACATAATAAGTATAAGATTTTAGGAGGAGAAGATATTCAAACTTTAGAGGAGGTTGAATTGCTTCGAAAGCATGGTAACGAGGTAGAGCTGTACCATGTTTCCAATGATTCCATTGATGATGATATAAACAATCTTCGTTTAGCACTGGATACGGTATGGTCTAAAAAATATTATAAAGAACTGCTTGATAAAATAAAAAAAGAAAAATTCGATATCGTTCATGTACATAATTTTTTTCCCTTACTTTCTCCGAGTATATTTTATGCCGCGAGAAGGGCGGGTGCGAAGGTTATCATGACCGCGCATAATTATCGGCTGATATGCCCTAATGCACTGATGTATATAAATAATGAAATCTGTTCGGCCTGTGTTGGAAAGACGATTCCTTATCCTGCACTTTTTAAAAAGTGTTATCGGGGAAGTTTTTCTGCAACAGCTGCAACAGTAGCAATGCTAAGTGTTCATAATACTATACAGACCTGGAAAAACAAGATTGATGGTATTATCTGTATTTCAGATTTTTTAAAGAAGCAACTATCGGATGTCGGCTTTAAAAGCGAACAGTTGCATGTTAAACACAACTTTGTTTCAAGTATTGTCGAACCACATTTTGTTTCAGGAGATTATTATATTTTTGTTGGGCGTACTTCAGATCAGAAGGGTCTTCCATTACTGCTGAAGACTTTTGCGAACAGTGACAAACCACTTGTGATTGTTGGCGACGGGCCTCTGAATAATCTGGTTGAAGAGTATGCCGGGCGGAATGGCAATATACATTATGTAGGAAAGTTGTCTCTTGAAGAAACGTATAAAAAGATCGCTGGTGCAAAGGCATTGATTTTGCCATCGCAATCACACGAGCCCTTTGGCAGGACAATAGCAGAGGCATTTGCGCATGGTACTCCAGTAATAGGTTCTGACCTGGGTGGTATCAGTGAATTGATTCAGGAAGGTATTAATGGATTTCTGTTTGATCCTTACAAGGATTCCGATTTGTTAAATGCCATATCCAGATTTGAAAATACTACTGAACCGAATGCAATGAGAAAAAATGCATTTGATTCATATCAGAAAAAATTCACATCTGATTATAATTATGACCGGATCATGGAAATATATAATCATGTATTGTCTGCTGATGAGTCTTAGTCCTGTTATGAATGCACTATTTTAATATAACCCCGGAATGTCTGTGAAAGTTTTGATGATACATAATAGATATAAGATCACTGGCGGGGAAGATGTGTCTACCAACGTTGAGGCAGAAATGTTAAAAGCCGGTGGAATAGATATAGACACATGGATCATTACAAATGATAGTATTGAAGATGAGAATAAAATCGATCTGGCAATTAATACAATCTGGTCCAGGAAGTATCATCAACTACTACTTGATAAGATAAAAGAAAATAAATATGACATTATTCATGTACAGAATTTTTTTCCATTGTTTTCGCCAAGCATATTTTATGCAGCAAAGAAGACAGGGACAAAAATTATTATGACGATCCGTAATTACAGATTGATTTGTCCGAATGGCTTGATGTATATAAATGGAGAGATATGCAGGGATTGTGTTGGCAAGACAATTCCGTATCCTGCCATAATGAAAAAATGTTATCGGGGTAGTGTTGGTGCTACCACTGCGATAGTTGGCATGTTGGGCATTCATAACATTTTAAACACCTGGGGTAATAAAGTAGATGGCTATATATGCATCAGTGAATTTGTTAAACAACAACTAATTAAAAGTGGTTTTGATTCGGACAAGCTGTATGTAAAATATAATTTTGTTGCGAGTTCTGTGCCCCCTGAATTTACTCCTGAAGACTATTATATTTTTGTTGGCAGAACATCTGATCAAAAAGGGCTTCCTTTATTATTAAAGACGTTTGAAGAAAATAAGAAAAAGCTGATGATTGTGGGCGACGGTCCTTTAAACGAAATGGCTGATTCGTTTGCCCGGAGAAATGCCAACATCACATTTGCCGGAGAGTTGCCATTGGAAGAAACCTATAAAAGGATAGCTAAAGCGAAAGCATTGATTGCGCCTTCACAATCAGATGAACCCTTTGGAAGAACAATCGCTGAGGCTTTTGCACACGGCACACCTGTAATTGGTTCTGCATTGGGCGGTATCAGCGAATTGATTCAGAATGATGTCAATGGCTTTTTGTTTGATCCTTATCAAGCAACAGGTCTGCAGAGTGCCATCACGAAATTTGAAAACTTCGGAAATGCAGAATTGATGCGTCGGGGTGCGTTCAATTCATATCAGGAAAAATTTACCTCCAATATGAATTACGATTCTGTTATGGAAATTTATAATAAAGTGTTAACTTCTTAATAAAGAAACACTCCAACTTATAAATCCCCGGTTTAAACTTTATATAATTATGAAAAAGGCATTTGTATGAAAGTTTTGATGATACATAACAGATACAAGATTATGGGAGGGGAAGATGTTTCCACCAATGCAGAGGCTGCTTTGTTGAAAGATAGCGGGCTGGATCTGGAAACATTGATCATTACAAATGACAGCATAGAAGATGAAAATAAGATTGGTCTTGCAATAAATACTGTATGGTCAAAAAAGTATCATCAATTATTACTGGAAAAAATAAAGGAGAATCAATATGACATTATTCATGTGCAGAATTTCTTTCCATTATTTTCTCCCAGTATATTTTATGCAGCAAAAAAAGCAGGAACAAAAATAATTATGACGGTAAGAAATTACCGCTTAATATGTCCGAATGGATTGATGTACGTTCATGGCGCAGTCTGCGAACAATGCGTTGGGAAAACGATTCCATATCCGGCGCTGATGAAAAAATGTTACAGAGAAAGCTTGGGTGCAACAAGTGTAACCGTAGGCATGCTTGCGGTACATAACATGCTGAATACATGGGATGCTAAGGTTGACGGTTATATTTGCATTAGTGAATTTGTAAAAAACCAATTAAAAAAAGGCGGCTTCAAGGCAGACAAGCTTCATGTCAAATATAACTTTGTTGTTACGGATTTGCCCCCGGTGTATGA
This sequence comes from Cytophaga sp., assembly GCF_051961495.1. Lineage (NCBI taxonomy): Bacteria > Pseudomonadati > Bacteroidota > Cytophagia > Cytophagales > Cytophagaceae > Cytophaga > Cytophaga sp. The sequence goes on from NZ_JBQCDF010000193.1 coordinate 8,918, forward strand.
GCCTGAAGATTGCTTTGTTTATTTAGGACGCATATCTACGGAAAAGGGGATTGACATTTTACTGGATGCTTTTCAAAAAAATAAAAAGAAATTACTGATTATTGGTGATGGTCCATTAAAGCAAGAAGTAGTTCAAGCCAGTAAGATGTATTCAAATATTGAATATCTGGGGAAACTACCATTAAAGGATTCTTATAAAATAATATCCAAAGCGAAAGCATTGATTTTTCCCTCTAAATGGCACGAGCCATTTGGGCGTACCATTGTGGAAGCCTTCGCGCATGGAACCCCTGTCGTAGGCGCTAAAATGGGCGGAGTTACAGAACTCATAAAGGATGGATATAATGGGTTCTTGTTTGACCCATCCAACACAGCCGGCCTTAACCAGGCAATTGATGCTTTAGATTCTGTTGAAGATAAAGTGAAATTAAGACAGAATGCATTTGAGAGCTATAAGAATTCATTCACTCCTGAAAAGAATTTGAAAAGCATTCTTGAAATATATAATGCGTTTCTACAGAAATAACCGGCTGGCACTGCAGCTTCATAAATAAGAGTGCCGGGAATGAACATGGCATGCTGAAAAGTAAATAAATTATTTAACAAAAGTTTTTTGTGGGAATCAAAACCTTAATTAATAAATATAAGACAGTATTATCTTCGAAAGGGGTTATTGACTTAATAAGTCATAAGCTATCCAAACAGTTTTTGTCGTTAGCAGCAATTCAATCTATAAATTTATTATTTCCGCTGTTTGTTATTCCCTATGTAAGCCGCGTATTAGGCCCTGAAAATTTGGGACTGGTAAACTTCGCTACATCTTTCCTGACGTATTTTACCTTAATCATTAATTATGGATTTGATTACGCTGCAACCCGTGAAATATCAGTAGTTAGGGAAGACAAGGAAAAAGTAAGTGTAATTTTCAATGAGGTCATAAACAGTAAAATTTTATTGTTCACAGTGTCCAGCCTTTTGTACTTTGTTATTATTCTATCGTCTGAAAAATATTCAAGTCATATATTTCTATATTATGTTTCATACACATCTGTTATCAGTGCGATTTTTTATTCGCCCTGGCTGTTTCAGGGGATGCAGAAACTTACTGTTTTTACCATCACAAACTTGATATTCAGGGTTGCATCTATGGGTTTTATTTTCCTGTTCATTCAAGAAGCTTCGGATTATAATTTATACCAGTTAATTAATGGCTTGACGATATTTTTGACTGCCATAGCTACGCTCATTTACGCCCATATGAAGTTTACAATCAATTTCAAGTGGTTGCCGGTTAAGGAAAGTATCAGTAAAATAAAATCGAACTTTCTATTATTTATATCAATAGTAATTGTTAACTTCAATACAACCTCAACCATTGTGCTGCTGGGATATCTGACCAGCTATGAAACGGTTGGTTATTATACAGCGTCTATGAAGGTGTATTCGGTGATCGCAAGCCTGTCGTTATTTCCCATTTCGCAGGTTTTGTATCCGCACCTTGCAACTAAATTTAAAGAATCAACGGAAATCGGTTTACATACAGTTAAGAAGTTAATTCCTAAAATACTACTTGCTGTAGCGGTTGTTTCCGGGTGTTTGATTGCTGCATCCAGGCTGATCATTGATATTTTATACGGAGATAAATTTGCGAGCTCTGTTGCAATCCTGCAAACGCTGGCACCCCTATTAATTATATCAACCCTGGTAAATATATTGTGCTATCAGGTTATGCTGAATCTTAAAATGGATAAGCATTTCCTGAAGATCAATTCAATCGGGTTTGTTATGAATATAGTCATAAGTATGAGCCTGGTGCCTGTTTTTAATGCATATGGAACATGTGCGTCATTGTATATGATTGAATTGACAATTGTTGTAGTGTCGTTGATCATTCTTAGAAAGAATAATTATAAAGTTTATTGATAGCAGTATGAAAAACGTAAAAATATCAGTTGTTATTAATACGTTCAACGAAGAGGCACATATTAAAAAGTGTGTTGAAAGTGTATTGACGTTTGCAGATGAGATCGTTGTGTGTGATATGTATAGCGACGATAATACCGTTAACATTGCAAGCAGTCTGGGGGCAAAAGTTATTTATCACGAAAGGGTAGGCTTCGTAGAACCTGCAAGGTATTATGCTATTTCGAATGCCACCGGAGATTGGATTCTAGTACTGGATGCCGACGAATATATTACAGAAGAGTTAAGCGTGAAATTAAAAGAACTTGTTGCGAATTCAGATGCAGACCTGATCGCGATTGGAAAGCTATACTTCTATTTTGCCAATTACATAAAGCGCGGAGGTTTTTACCTGGAAAGCAGTCCTTTGTTTTTTAAAAAGGATTTGTACATGAATAATTTTACTGAAGAGAATATGAAAATCTTCAAAGGATTTATTCATTTGAAACCTGCGTCGAAAAAAATGATTTCCATCGGGGATAAATATTTTATCTGGCATGATGCTTATCCATCCATAGAGAAGTTTGTTGCAAAGACAAATGCAAAGTATGCCTTCATAGAGGCAAAGCAAATGTTCGCGGATGGAGATACATTCAGTGTCTACAAATTGCTGTGGGATCCTACGAAAACGTTTCTGAAAAAATATCTATATCAACGTGCCATGCTGGATGGCGTAAACGGCCTTATACTTTGCGTGCTGTATGCAAATTACCGATTTAATGTATGGGCCAATTTATGGCAGATCGAGCAGGATAATAAGAATATAAAAAAGTGATTGTATGTGTTAACCCATAACCAAACATAACACGATTATGAAACGATATTCATTGTTGTCTGGATTGTTTCTTTTGCATCTGATAGCTGTTGCACTTGATGCAAAGTCTGTAGGTGCCAAAGGCGACGGTATACAAGAAGATGCCCCTTATCTGAACCTTGCTATTGCCAGGGCATTACTTATAGGCGAAGATTTATTTATTCCTGCCGGCACATATAAATGCGAACAGTTTGGTTCGCCTTACAATAAAATCTTGCTGATGGACCAGCCTGGTGTGAAGACGATTCGTATATATGGAGAAGCTGGCACTAAAATAACAACATCCCAGCCCAAAGGCTGTTTGCTATACATCTTTAATAACAATCTGAATGTTTCGATCGAAAATATTTTTTTTGAGAATACGCATGCGATAACATTGGAGCAAACAAATGCGTTGCAATTGTTGGGCACAAATGAAAATTTGATTATCAATTTTACTGTAAGGAACTGCAGGTTTGAAGGTTTTAGTACAGCCATATCTGCGCAGGGCGTAAAGGGCTTGTTTATTTACAATAATGTATTTGCCAGCCCGCGCGGGCATGATGATGCGCAGGATAGTTCTGCGCCGGCAGTATACATATGGCTGGCAGACAATGCAAACGGGCAATGTTATCATGTTAAAATCGTAAACAACGTAGCGGACGGCTATACCGGTAGCAATGTAGCATTAACTCACACAAAACGTGCGATGGACGGATTCGTGATTGCAATTGCATATGGCCTTGAAATTATATCGAATGAAACCAGGAATTTCAGTGAAGAACACTTGATCGTGCAACCACCCAAAACTTTTCCGGATTCAAAAGACACAACCTTTATTGAAGGCAATAAATTTTTCCAGGCAATTCCATTAGGCTCGATGAAAAATGGAACAGTATTAAACGCAAACTACGGCATACGGGCTGAATGTAATTATTTGAAAATAAATAATAATATATTCAACGATTTCAGTTTGGGTATATTGATGCTTCCTTTTGAAATAAAAGGTTGGAATCAGCATTCGGTAATGATTTCTGCAAATAAATTTTATTCTGCGAAAACAGCTTTTTATCATGTACGGGAAGCGATTAAAATACAGGGCAATGGTACCAACCCGGCAGCAGACATTACTATTTCAGGCAATTCTATACAAATCAATAGCATTGTTGTCAAATCAAACAGGTCGGCGATTTCGCTGTATGACTGCAAAAATGTATTGCTTGAAAACAACCGGATTACACTTCAGGGGCTGACGTTAAACGGATTCACTTATACGCCATTTCTAAAATTAAGGTGCCTGAATGTTGTTAGTAAGAATAATAATTTCTGAGCAGAGCATTTATGTTAATTATATCATATTAAATGAAAGTACTATTATCGGCTTACGCATGCAGGCCAAATCATGGCTCCGAGCCTGCAGTAGGGTGGAACTGGGCAATGGAAATTGCAAAACTTGGGCATGAAGTTACAGTGCTTACCCGCAAGGATAATCGTGAATTTATAGAAACAGAGTCGGCTTCAATTCCTCCAAATCTAACATTCATTTATTACGATCTTCCTGCAGTTATTTTAAAAGCTAAAAAAATCACCGGTATATATTTTTATTATACTTTATGGCAGGCCGGCGCTTATCTGATGATTAAAAAGTGTATTAAAGAACCGTTTGATATTGTACAGCACATCACGTATGTATCTTACCGGTTCCCGATCTTTTTATATAAACTGAAAGGCAAGTTTGTTTTCGGCCCTATTGCCGGTGGCGAGGAATCTTCACCGAATCTTACCGTTACGCTACCCTTTATGCCGCGGCTGCTGGAACGCATGCGGACATGTATTAATACAATCAACTCGTTGAATATTTTCATCAACCGGGCTTATTCAGCATCATACAGAATTTTTGCTGCAACCAGTGATACTTTCGATAAGATTCCGGGAAAATATAAAAGCAAAACTTCAATCACGCCAGCCATCGGCATTAGTAAAGCCGAAAATGCTTCTGTTGAAAAGCATACTTCGTTTACTGTTTTATACGCAGGACAATTGCTATACTGGAAGGGGATTCATATAGCTCTGGAGAGCTTTGCAAAGGCAGTGAAGGTAAACCCTGGCATGCGATTTAAAATCGTGGGTAGTGGTAAATATAAAGCACAGCTTGTAAAACTGACGACAGACCTGAATATATCAGGCAAGGTTGAGTTTATAAGCAAGCTGCCGCAAAAAGATTTATATGAAGAGTATAGGAAAGCGCATGTTTTTTTATTTCCCAGTCTGCACGATAGTGGAGGTTTTGTAGTGATTGAAGCAATGGCCCATGCATTACCTGTTATATGTCTGGATAAAGGCGGCCCGCCGGTTTTTGTCGGCAAAGAAACGCAGAATGTAATACCTGTTGAAAATAAATCCATTGATCAGATTACGACGACTATTTCAGAGCTATTGATTGAATATTCAAACAATCCGGATTTGCTCAAAAGCGAATCTGAAAAAGCATTGAGTAAATCTGAAAATTATGAATGGAGCAAAATCGTACGTAAGGTATATGATGCGATCTGATCGATTATTTTTTTGAATATATCAGGCCGAACGCCTTTGACAGCGCCCAGGCTGCCAGGGTCAACAGGATGGAGAACAGGATGAGATTGAGCGGGAAGATTTGTCTCTTAACAAAATCCATGTTGTAGAAGAAACTTTGGAGCAAGTAAATTTCTAATGTAATAGAAGAAATAAAAATAACCGTTAAGCTTAAATACTTCCAGTTGGTCAGCGCCTGGTGTATCGCCTGTGATCTTGTTATTTTTAAAAAATAAATGACCCAAGGTATTGTTATTAATTGCAACAAAAACTGTAAAGGCATAAGCACATTATATTTGGTAGTTGCGAATTTAAAACCAAAGAAGAATACCGTTAGTAAAAGGAAAATAAGAATGTCCATTTTTCCTGCGTATGCATACTTTTCGTAATTGTTTGCTACGTATACACCCAGCACCATTACTTCAAGATAAAAAATCCATTTGAACAGCGACTTTGATTCTACTGTCCAGGAGTGGATGTCCATAACTGAAAAGTATGTAACAAAGTAAACCAGCATAATGAAGACGGAAGTATATAAGAAAACTTTTTCTGAATAATTTGTAATAATGAAATAAGTAGGAATATAGAACAAGGTGATTGCCGGAATAAACCAATAGCCGGTAGGATAGATAAACTGCGCGAAAATGTCAGTAAAGTTTAATTGAATAGTATAGTAGCCAATTAACAGAAAGATAATTGTTGCAAACCATGTGATCAGGTAGGTGCGTGATGCCCGCTTATAAAACCAGGTTCCGAAGGGAACGTTTTTTTTGTTCAAACTCAATGTAAGTCCGATGGAAGAGACCAGGAAAAAAATTGTATTGCCCAGACTGCCACCGGTGCCCATATTGTGAATAGGATAGAGATGATTGATGTGCGAATTAGTAATTAGAATAATGGCAAAAAATTTAAGTATATCTAATTCAGGTTTTGAGCCGGATGCTGCTGTAGTACTCATATCAGAAAATATTAAACGAATAACAGTAAAGATAATCTAAAAAAGCATCCGGTTGCATGGAATGCTTTATTTGATTTAAATAATTAATCTGAATTTAATTATTTAAGCAAAAACTATAATTAACAAAAGAAGAAGTTCAGTCTATTTATTCCCCGGGTTATCTTTCTCTGCCTGAAAGGTCGCCCAAAGGGATTTGCCTTTTGATATTCCGATTACAGATGTAAGTTCTTCGAGGCTGGCCTCCTTTACTTTTTTGAAAGTTTTAAAATGTGCCACAAGTTTTTTACGGGTTGCAGGTCCAACGCCTTTCAGTTCTTCAAACTGAGATTTAAGCATAGTATCCTTGCTTCTTTTTTGCCGGTGGAATGTAATTGCGAAGTTGTGCGTATCGTCACGGATCTGCTGGATCAATTTTAATGATTCGGATTTTTTATCTAAATACAACGGATCGTTATCTCCCGGGAAAAATAATTCTTCCAGATTTTTAGCAATACTTATGATTGGGATTTGTCCGTACACGCCTAAATCTTTTAATGCCTGGCAGGCGAAAGATAGCTGGCCTTTGCCGCCGTCAATAATAATCAGGGTAGGGAATGGTGTGCCTTCTTCCTGCATGCGCTTATAACGTCTGTAAACAATTTCATACATGGAAGCGAAATCATTCGGTCCTGTTACGGTTTTAATATTGAAATGTCTGTAATCTTTTTTTGACGGGCGGCCGTTTTTATAACAAACCATTGCAGCTACAGGATTAGTGCCTTGGATGTTGGAGTTATCAAAGCATTCTATATGAGCAGGCAGTTCTTTTAATGAAAGATCTTCCTGGAGTTTTTTAAGAATTCTTAATTCAGGCTTCTCTTTTTTATTTTCATCATAACGTGTCAAGGTATGCCACGCATTTTTCAGAGACAGGTCAATCAAATGTTTTTTATCACCGCGTTGCGGCACGCTTACTTTACAGTATGATTGTAAGGTTGGCAATTCAATATTGCAAATGATTTCTTTGCTTTCATCCCAGCCTTGTTCGTGGATAGTAAAAAGAGCATGCAGCAATAATTCTTCTTCAGTTTCGTCTAAGACTGTTTTAAGTTCAATGGTGCGCGTGCGAATCACAGAGCCGTGAAGTATGCTCATATAATTTACTGCAGCTCTGTTATCGCGCCTTACAATTGTATATACATCCAGGTTATTGATATCCGGATTAACAATTAAACTTTTCTTCTCAAGGCCCAGTACAGATTCGTACCGCTCTTTCAGGAACTGCGCTTTTTCAAACTGTAATTCTGTTGCAGCCTGAAGCATCTTCTCCTGGTAATATTTTTTTACGGCAGAGAAATTTCCTCTAAGTATGTTTCTGATCTGGGCAATGCTGGCGTCGTATTCTTCAGCACTTTGCTTCCCTTCACAAGGTCCTTTGCAATTACCAATATGGTATTCCAGGCAAACCTTGAATTTGCCGGCCTGAATATTCTTAGGTGTTAAGTTGAGATCGCATGTACGCACGAAAAATGTTTTGCGTAATGACTCAACCAGAGAGTGCATGGCCCGGCCGCTGGTATAGGGGCCGAAGAATTCGCCCTTTCCTTTTTCTATTTTGCGGGTAGTTGTCAGTGTTGGGAAATCCGCGGCAGACAAACAAATAAACGGGTATGTTTTGTCATCCCGTAAGAGAACGTTGTATTTGGGTTTGTTCTCTTTGATCAGATTGTTTTCCAGCAGCAGTGCTTCGTATTCGGAATTTACCAGTGTATATTCTGCGCGCTCGATTTTGCGCACCATACTGCGGGTTTTTGTATCCAGATTTTTTTTGTTGGTAAAATAATTGGCTACGCGTTTACGCAGACTTTTTGCTTTTCCAACATAGATCAATTCATTTTCGGCTGAATAAAACCTGTAGACACCCGGTGACCCGGGGAGTACATTCAACAGAGCGCGTATCGAGTCGTGGTCTAACATAATTAGAAATCATATTCAGACGGATCTTTTGTTGTATTAGGATCTGTTGGAAGACCGGGGGTATTATTTTGTTCTTCCTCTTTAAGTTTTTTGCAGTTTATTTCAACACTTAAAGGCGTCTTAGGCATAGGGAAGCGTTCTTTGATAATACCTGTTTTAGGGTCGGAATATAAATGGTTCATGAAGATTGCCCATATGGGCATGGCCATACGTGCGCCTTGCCCATCGTTCATACTTCTGAAGTGGATACAACGGTCATCGCCACCAACCCAAACGCCGGTTGTTAATTGTGTGGTAATGCCAATGAACCAACCATCCGAATAGTTTTGAGTAGTTCCTGTTTTACCGCCTATCTCAGCCCCGTTCCATAATAACCCGTATTTGTTCAGTCCAAGTGCTGTACCACCCTTCTCTTCCGTGGCGCCTTTCAGCATGTGTACCATTAAATAAGCGGTTTCCTCACTGAGTGCTTCACGTGTTTTGGGAACAAAATCCTGCAGCACATTTCCGTTTTTATCTTCAATGCGTGTGATAAAAATAGGCTCTGTCCATACACCGTGATTTACAAACGTGCTGTATGCACCTACCATGTCGTACAGATAAACGTCAAACACACCCAGACACAAGGCTGGTACGGGTTGCAGATCTGTTGTAATTCCCATGCGTTTGGCATAATCAACTACGGTTGCCGGACCTACTTTTTTTACCAGGTTCGCAGTAATGCTGTTGATGGAGTTTGCCATTGCCTTGCGGATGGAAAACATCTGACCACTATATACGCCATCGCTGTTTTGTGGAGTCCATGTTTCGTTTTCATCTTCAGTCTGGAAAGTCACCGGGAGGTCAGGGAGTTCATAACAGGGGCTATAACCCAGGTCTACAGCAGCTGTATACACGAAAGGCTTGAAGGTTGAACCGGGCTGCCTGGATCCCTGTTTAACGTGGTCGTATTTGAAATGCTTGTGATCGATACCGCCAACCCATGCTTTGATGTGGCCCGAGTGCGGATCCATGGAGAGCATGCCGGCGTGCAGGAAGTGTTTGTAATAACGAATAGAATCCATCGGACTCAGCATGGTGTCAATTTCACCTTTCCAGCTGAATACCCGCATCGGGATTTTTTTATTCATAGCTTTCCACATTTTTACTGTATCGCCTTCATATACTTTATCAAGCACTTTCCAGCGGTCAGTGTTCTTTGCAGCTTTTTCAATGAAGTAGGGCAGTTCTTTAAATTCTTCGTCGCGCCATGGCGTTTTGCCATTCCAATAAGCAAAAAACTTTCCCTGCAATGTTTTCATATGCTCCGCTACGGCTGCTTCGGCGTAAGCCTGAATACGGGAGTCAATGGTAGTATATATTTTTATGCCATCTTCGTACAAGTCTATCCCCCGGTCGCTGCACCATTTCAATAAATAGCGGGTAATGTAACTTCTGAAATATGTTGCAGAACCTTTGTTGTGGTTTTCTACTTCATACTTTAAGCCTATAGGTTCTTTTGATAGTGTGGCAAATTGTGCACTGCTGATAAAATTATATTTCGCAAGCTGTTCCAGAACCGTATTTCTCCTGATAAGGGCACTTTCCGGATTATATACCGGGCTGTAGGTGCTGGGTGCTTTCAACAAACCCACAAGCATTGCAGATTGATTTATTGTAAGGCTATCCTGTGAAGTTGAGAAGAATGTACGTGAAGCGGTAACGATGCCAAATGCATTGCTGCCAAAATCCACAGTGTTTAAATACAGGGTAATGATTTCTTTTTTTGTATAAGCACGTTCAAGCTGAACGGCCAGAATCCATTCTTTGGTTTTATTGATGGCAAGTTTCAGTTTGTTGTTTTTCTTGCTCCAGCTGCCTTCGTATTTAGCACCGCGGGTACGGAATAAATTTTTTGCTAGCTGTTGTGAAATTGTACTGGAACCCCTTTTGTCTCCTTTAATCAAATACCAGAGAATAGCAAAGCTACCCTGCAGATCAATTCCTGAATGTTTATCAAAACGTACATCTTCAGTTGCCAGTAATGCATTAATCAGGTTTGGGGAGAGGTCTTCATAGGCCACATTTGTTCTGTTCTCCCGGTAATATTTACCGAACATAATACCATCGGCTGTATAGAGTTCAGATGAAATGTTTGATTTAGGATTCTGCAATGCTTCCAGCTCAGGCATGGAGCCAAACCAGTTTTGCGTATTGTGTGTAACCATGTAAAACCATGCCCATACAAAGCAAACTCCCAATATAAAACTGATCCAAAAAAACGCGATCAGGAAGCGTGTAATTTTCTTCATCATTGATTGTCTCTATAAATAATTGCCGGAATCCGTTTTACGGTTTTGCCGGTGTGGGTTCTGTTTTTGCAGGATCGTCCGGAGGTGCGGTTTCTTTAACTGCAGCATCTTTTTCATTTTGAATGGTCTGTTTCTTAATTGCCGCTGAAAGATCTTTGACTACAGGTACCAAAGGGCTTTCAGGAAATAAATCAGGAAAGGTTTCTATGTCTGCAAGCACTTTTTCTGAAGGGCCTTTCGTTTTCAACTGGCAAATGATTTTTACATAAGTCAATTTGTCGACCACATCACTTTCAGGATATTTTGCAAGCAATAGAGTCGCTGCAGAATCTGCTTCTTCAAACTGATTATTTTTAAAGAAGTTGTATACATCTTTATATTCAACATCAGCATATTTATTGGCGATCTTCGTATCTCTGTAGTAGTTCGGGTTACGGATCAGTTTGGCATATAATGAATTCGGATGTTTCTCTAACAAACGGTTTTTATACTGCTCTTGTTTCGGATCATTAAGCTCTTTGCAGATTAAGTATAAGTTATATAAAATCTCAGGTTCATACAACGTTTCAGGATAACGGGCGAGCAGCTGTTCATAAGTTCTTATGGCCCTTCGGGGCTCTTCCAGCTTGTGATTATAGATTGATGCAACCTGGAACATGGCATCTTCGATCTTCTTGTTGGCCGCTACCTTTTGCGAGTCGGTAACAGGAATATCAACGTAATATTTAGAACGGTCAATCTTGAGCGGTTCAATATCGTTTTTCCCCTTGCGTGCATCAGGATCAGGATCTGTTTTTGCCTGTGTCGAATCTTTGCTTCCAGGATTATCAAAATCTACAACAGCTTCTTTTTTCGAACGTCGCCAGTTATCTTCAAGCGGTCTGCGCCCCCATTTAAGATTGAATTCGTTGATTCCGTTTTGTATGGCCGCCGCATTAGAGAAATACCAGCTTGCGGCTGTAGGATCACTATTGATCAATTTAGGATCGGGTGTTAGCGGCGCATTTTCTTCATCAAATTTTTTCTTTTTCAACGCCAGCTGCTTGGCCATGTAGTCAGCTTGTTCCTTTGCAATCAATGAGTCTATTAAATTATTCAACGTGACAGAATCCATTTTTGCAACAGTCAATAAGCTATCCTGGCGTTTAATAATGGAAAGTTGTTTTACAAATTCATCCAGTATTTTTTCACGTTTTGAGATGAGAGGATAACGTTTGTCTTTTTTATTAAAGGTTGTTGCAGTGCTGTCGTAATAAGCAGCTGCATTTTCATAATCTTCAAGGTCTTCGTAATAAATTTCAGCAAGTTTTAAATACGTGAATCCTTTTTGATAACCACCTGCTTTGCTTGCTTTGGAAGATGCTTTTAAATGTTCGATGGCTTTGGGTAAATTCTTCTGTTTATATTCGAATAAAGCCATTTCATAATAGATCTTATCTTTGTACTCCTCATTTTTAGGGTCTTTCAGAAGTTTAGTATAATACTTATTGATCTTTTTGGTGGCTCCTTCTTTTTCAATATTGGTAACCTGGTACAGGTTCAGTTTAGAGATAAAAAGCATCTCATAAGGCGGGTTGGATTTTACCACCTTGTGGTAATTTTTATATGCAGCAGTATCATTGCCTGCGCGCTGATAAAGCTGTCCTAAAATAAAATACATCCTGGAGCGGATATCACGCTTCTTTTGCAGATGAGCGACTTCTTCCAGCAGTGGAATCATTTCATCGTAACGTTCATATATTCTCAGGTATTCGGCCTTGGTGACGTTGTAGATCGTTTTATTTTTCAATGTCAGATCTTGTTTGTCCAAATGGTCCGAAACCGTTTTTGCGTTTTCGAATTGATTGGCGGCCATGTATGCGCGCATTAAATAAATCAGCGCTTCATTTTTATCATTTACATTTTTTCCATGCGCATTCACATATTTGTATGTTTCAATGCCCATTTTAAATTCACCTTTATACATTCTGCAGCGCCCGATAAGAACATAGCTGTCATCAACATAATCACTGTTTTTATGGCGACGTACAGGAATGGAAGCTTTTTTTATGATATCGTCGAGTTGAGCAGCAAGACCTTTTGTTTTAAGCGTATCAAAAGGTGGGATAGGATGCAGGACGCCGTTATAATTATCTTCTTTCAGGTCGTATACCTTAGTTTCCACGGTTTTCATACGTTCGCGGGCCAGAAAATACGGGTTGTCCCGGGCCAGTAAATTATGATAGGTGCGGGCTACAAAAGAATTGCTTTCCTGCGAACACGAAACAGATACCAGCCCAAGTGCAATGAGCAGTAAATAAAAAGGTATTGAGAAAGCTGAAAATAAGTTTTTGGGTGTATTCATTTAATCAAAGATAATAAATCATTGAAGTTTTAGTAGATACATTAGAACGATTTCGATAAAAATAGATTGTATTCAAAAAAGGCTTTTCAGCGGGGAAAGAATGTATTAACTTTGTGTTATGGGAAAGGAAAATAACGGGAATGGAAAGGCTTCTCCGGGCAGCTTTTTTAAATTTTCTGCTATTGGTTTTCAAATGATAGCTACAATATTGGTATTTGGCGCAATCGGTTGGTGGCTGGACAGGCATTTTGAAGTCAAGGGCAGATACAATACGATTTTTTTTATGCTTTTCGGTGTTATTGGCAGCATTACTAAATTCATAATAGATATACTTAATGAGCAAAAAAGAGGCGAATAATTCAATTTTAACAAACTTTTTGTTTGGTTATATATCTTTATTATTCCTGACATCAGGCATTGCAATCTTGCTTACGTACGTAAAACCAGAATTTCTAAGTAATCACTTTTGGACGATCCAGGGTTTTTTTGGTGTTATTTCAATCCTGTCTCACGTTATTGCAAATTTAGGCTTAAAAAGCAGGGAAGAATTCCATACGTATTACTTAGGATCAATGGCTGTGAGGTTCATTTTCTCTTTGTTTTTCATTTTACTAAGTATGGTATATCTGTCAGGAAATAAGATAACTTACGTAGCGAATTTTTTTATTCTCTACATTCTATATGCTTCATTTGAAATTTATCACTTATTGCGTAACTTGCGCGCCGATTCAAAGAGAAATGGCTACTAAAATTAACAAATTACTACTTATTTTATTGATGTCTGTGGCGTCAATAGCGGGTTTTGCGTCAGATCACGATCAGATTGTTGAGGAAGAAACCGGCGAAGAAGAAACAGTATTTAACCCGGGAGAAATGATTATGCACCACATTGCAGATTCTCACGAGTGGCATTTATTCAATACTGAAACGTTTCATGCTACAGTTCCATTGCCAATCATTGTTTACTCTGCGCAAAAAGGTGGTTTATCCATATTCTCGTCATCAAGATTTGCACATAATGCACACTACAATGGTTATGGCATACACCATGAACACATCTATGCAGTTGATGCAGCAGGTAATGAAGACAAGTCCGTTGCAGTGTATGATTTCTCTATTACTAAAAATGTTGCTTCGTTAATTTTAAGTGCGCTAATATTGATTACCGTATTTTCACTTGTAGCAAAAGGTTATGTGAAAAACAAAGGCAAAGCTCCATCAGGCGTTCAGTCGTTTTTTGAACCAATCGTAACCTATGTTCGTGATGAAATTGCAGTTAAAATGATTGGCCCGAAATACGAACGTTTCATGCCTTTCCTTTTAACAGTATTCTTCTTTATATGGTTTAACAACCTGTTGGGCTTATTGCCTGGCGGCGCGAACCTTACAGGAAATATCGCAGTAACTTTAATGCTTGCAATTATTGTATTTGTAATCACATTAATCAATAGTAACGGATATTACTGGAAACACATTTTATGGACTCCGGGTGTACCACTACCATTGAGAGTAATCATTATGCCAATTGAAATCATTGGTATGATTACGAAGCCGTTTTCTTTAATGATACGTTTGTTTGCAAACATCACAGCGGGTCACATCATTATCTTAAGCTTTATCGGGTTGATCTTCTTGTTCAAGAATATCTATATAGCTCCGTTAAGTGTAGGTTTCGGTTTGTTTATGACATTCCTTGAATTGTTTGTGGCACTTATCCAGGCATTCGTGTTTACATTATTAGCTGCTATGTACTTCGGTTCTGCCGTTGAAGAGCATGCACATGATGAGCATGACCACGGACATTAATTATCTCTTGTTTTCATTCAATAATAAATAAATACAACTATGTTAAATTCAATTTTATTAGATGGTCTTGCATTAGCAGGTGCTGGTATCGGCGCAGGTGTTGCAGCATTAGCGGCAGGTTTAGGTATCGGTCGTATCGGTAGCAGCGCAGTAGAATCTATTGCACGTCAACCATCTGAGAGTGGAAAAATCCAGACTGCGATGTTGATTGCTGCAGCCCTTATCGAAGGTGTTGCTTTATTCGGTGTGGTAGTTTGTCTATTGATCGCTCTGGCGTAATTGCAAAAAAACATATTCCGTTGACATTAGGTCTCGGAATATGTTTTATTCATTGAAAACACATCCCTAATAATATATATGGCTTTATTAAGTATCATTACCCCTGAATTAGGTTTATTCTTCTGGCAAACAGTAATCTTCCTGGTTACTTTGTTTTTATTGTCAAAGTTTGCCTGGGGCCCAATCATGAGCGCTTTAAGAGAGCGTGAAGATTCAATTACAGATGCATTATCAGCTGCAGACAAGGCACGTGCAGATATTGAAAAATTACAGGCTACAAACGAAGCTTTGTTGGCTGAAGCGAGAAAAGAGCGTGATAAAATCCTGGCAGATGCACACAAAGCTGCAACAACCATGATGGAAGATGCTAAAAACAAAGCAACAACTGAAGGCACCCGTTTGATGGAAGCAGCAAGAGTTTCCATTCAATCTGAAAAAAATGCTGCTTTGAATGAAGTTAAAAATTATGCAGCAACACTAGCTGTTGAAATCGCTGAAAAAATTCTTCGTAAAGAGTTGAACAATGCTGAAGAGCAGAAGAAACTGGTAAACGAATATATTAAAGAAGTTAATCTGAACTAATCATTCATCATGAAAGAAACGAGAGTAGCATACCGATATGCAAAATCGCTGATTGATCTTGCAGCGGAGAATGGCGTTTTGGATCAGGTGAATGCTGACATGGCAGGCGTTGTAACTGTTTTTAAACAGAACAGCCAATTGGCTGCTGTGATGAAAAATCCGATTATCCAGGGCGATAAGAAACAGGCAATACTGGAAGCATTATTCAATGGTAAAGTAAATACATTTACAATGTCATTGCTTTCACTATTAACAAAGAAATACAGAGAAGCTGTTGTTTTTGAAATAGCAACAGAATTCCAAAAACTATATCGCGAGAAAATGGGAATCAAGGTTGTTGAAGTAACAACTACCCAGCCGATCTCAGATGATCAGCGTGCGAACTTCAAAAGAATCATGGCATCCAAAGCAGCGAAAGTTGAATTGGTTGAGAAGATAGATGAAAAGATATTAGGAGGTTTTGTATTGAGAATGGATGATCAGCAAATCGATGAATCCGTTGTAGCAAAGCTGAATAAGATTAAAAATAAGTTTACAGAACAAGTTATAAATTACTAAGTATTATCATATATGCTAGACGTTAGACCTGATGAGGTATCTGCAGTATTAAGACAGCAGTTATCAAACTCCTTAACCGAAGCTCAGTTAGAAGAAGTAGGTACAGTTCTTCAAGTGGGTGATGGTGTTGCTCGTATTTACGGCCTTACGAAGGCTCAAGCCGGCGAATTATTAGAATTCGAAGGTGGCTTAAAAGGAATGGTATTGAACCTTGAAGAAGACAATGTTGGTGCCGTTTTATTAGGTGAGTACAGTGCAATCAAAGAAGGTTCTACAGTTAAAAGAACAAAACAGATCGCTTTCGTTAACGTAGGCGAAGGAATGTTAGGTCGTGTAGTTGATACACTTGGTAATCCAATCGATGGTAAAGGCCCGATCACTGGTGAATTATATAAAATGCCAATGGAGCGTAAAGCACCAGGTGTTATCTATCGTCAGCCGGTAACTGAACCATTACAGACTGGTATCAAAGCGATTGATGCAATGATTCCAATCGGTCGCGGACAGCGTGAATTGATCATTGGTGACCGTCAGACTGGTAAAACTACTGTAGCCTTAGATGCGATCATCAATCAAAAAGAATTTTACGATAAAGGTGAACCGGTATTCTGTATTTATGTAGCATGCGGACAAAAAGCATCTACAATTGCAGGTATTGTTGGTACACTTGAAAAACACGGTGCAATGGCATACACAGTTGTTGTAGCTGCTACAGCTTCTGACCCGGCTCCGATGCAATACTTCGCTCCATTCACTGGTGCGGCGATCGGTGAATACTTTCGTGATACTGGCCGTCCGGCATTGGTTGTTTATGATGATTTATCTAAACAGGCAGTTGCTTACCGTGAGGTTTCTCTTTTACTAAGAAGACCACCGGGACGTGAAGCTTACCCAGGTGATGTATTCTACCTGCACAGCCGTTTATTAGAAAGAGCCGCGAAAATCAACAAGTCTGATGCAATTGCAGCAGCAATGAATGATCTTCCTGAATCTTTGAAAAACGTTGTAAAAGGTGGTGGTTCATTAACAGCCTTGCCAATTATTGAAACACAAGCAGGCGACGTTTCTGCATATATTCCTACAAACGTGATCTCTATCACAGATGGTCAGATCTTCCTTGAGATTAACTTGTTTAACTCAGGTGTTCGCCCCGCGATTAACGTTGGTATCTCGGTATCACGTGTAGGTGGTAACGCGCAAATCAAATCAATGAAAAAAGTTGCCGGTACGTTGAAGCTGGACCAGGCACAATTCAGAGAGTTGGAAGCGTTTGCTAAATTCGGTTCTGACCTGGATGCTTCTACTAAACTTACGATTGAGCGTGGCAGAAGAAACCTTGAAATATTGAAACAACCTGCATTCTCTCCTGTATCTGTTGAAGAGCAGGTAGCAACAATCTATGTTTCTACAAACGGTTACATGGATAGCGTAGCGGTAAATAAAGTTCGTGATTTCGAAAAAGAATATTTAACCGTATTGAGAACTTCAT